>DATASX010000075.1 GCA_036269075.1 Sporichthyaceae bacterium | reverse complement strand
GTTGCGGTTGCGGAACTCCCACATGCCGGCCAGCAGCTGGGTCAGGCCGCCGTACGCGAACGCGAAGCCCAGCCAGGCGTCGGTGCCGTGGGTCCAGGTGGCGTTCTTTGCCGACAGCAGGAACGTCGTCAGCGCGAAGGCCGCCAGGCCCAACGGGCCGGGATCGGCAGCCAGCGGCAGGCTCATGGTTTGCGGCTGCGCCTGGGGGGCGGCCGGGGCGTCATTCTCTGAATCTCCCGAGGCGGCATGCGCCCCGCGTCCCATTTCATCGGTCTGCGTCACGATTACTCCTCTAGAGGATCTAAACCGAAACCCGGACCGACAACGGGAAGTGTCGCGTCACGAAGGGGCTTCGGGAATTCCAGTCACGGAGCGCGGCAGTCACCATATGGCAATTGCCGGAGCGATTCGAGATCCGAGACCGACAATCGATGCTCGGCCGAATCCTGCGCCGACCGGTCGAATCCGGGTGACGACCGGCCGCCGCGCGCCGCTGATCGTAAGTCCGACGGTAGTCCCCCACCCGGCCCCGTCGGAACCTTCGCGGATGTGAACGCCGACTTTCCGGCGGCGCCCGCGCAGCCTTCCCCATGGCGGTCCCGGCGGCCGTCCCATACCCGCCGGCCTGCAGTCGGTCGCGCTGCACGGCAGCGACGGCACGTCACTCCCGGGACCGTCCCAGAACCGCCGGGGCGGCTGCTCACCGGTCGGCGAAGCGGTCTCGGTCGAGGGCCGCCGACGACTGCTCGCCGGACCTGGACAAGTTCCCCGGAGGCGCCGATCCTGAGAGAAGGAGCCCGGGGAGCGGCCGTCGAACCGCACCCCCCGGTCCGGTGGATGCAGACCACCCTTTTGGTACCGTATCTCGCAGTTGCGGGGCACACAGGGTCCCACACCTAGGCAGATACTCCACCGATGACGCTCCGATAAAAACGCATTCGCGTGATGTCCGAAGCGTCCGTTATCAACCGTTTGGCGACAAGCCCGCCGTTGAGCGATTTCCGCAATGTTAATGATTGCAATGTGCGTTTGATCTCATCTAACGTTCAGGAACGGCCGCCCTGAGCGGGTGTCCTACGTAGTCCCTCGTAGCAAGGTGATGATCAGGTCGTGATCCGGCAGGCGGAGCAGGCGTGGTACCGAGCGCCGTCGACGCAGGCCAAGAGCGATACGGTCGAACCCGACACAACGGCTCCACGTACGACCTCGCTGCTTCACAGGCAGCCACCTGATAGGTCCATGTCCACGTCGGCGCGCAACCGGGCCCGAGAGGGTTCGCGGCGGTTCACGTCCGACGACCCCGGTGTTTTTTAGACATCCGTCACGAAGGGGAAACCTTCATGCCCCCCCAACTCGGATCAGAATCCAACTTCGCTCTGCCCCTCCCGGCCGAGACCGCCGAGGCCGGAAGCGCGCTCATGTCGCACCCGCCCTTTGTGCACACCGACGAGCCCGGTGCTACCGGTTACCGCGGCCGTGAAATCGGCCGTCGGCGCTTCGTCGGCTACGTGCTTGCGGGCTCCACGCTGATCGTCGCCGGCCGCTATGTGGCCGACCCCGAGCAAGCGGCGGCGGCTGACAAGCTGCCCGTGGAAGGGGGCGGTGGCGCCTCGCCGATCCCGAGCAACGACATGCCGTCCGACAACTACGACTTCATGGACTTCATGCGAGAGCAGACCCGGGCCGTAACCCCGCTGCTCACCCTTGAGGTCACCCCGCAGGGCCGCATTCACTTCGACATGCCTCGTAACGAGGTCGGTCAGGGCGTCGAGGGCGGCGTCGCGCAAATCATCTCCGACCAGCTGGAGATGTCGTACGACCAGGTCGACGTCACCCAGTCGAAGGCCCGCGTCGACATGTTCGACGCCCAGCTGACCGGTGGGTCCTCCTCGACCTATTCGCTGTGGGAGCCGCTGCGTGAACTGAGCGAGCTGATCCGCCAGAAGCTGATCGGCGCGGCCGCGAAGACCTGGGACATCTCGCCCAGCAAGCTGCGGACCCGCGACGGCTACGTGCTCGGCCCGCGTGGGAAGAAGATGAGCTACGCCGACGCCGGCTCGATCGCTGCCTCCGCGCAGAACGAGTTCGTCGGCACGATGCTCAACGCCGCGATCGGCCCGCCCAAGCGAGGCGTGATCGGCAAGTCCGTTCCCCGTAAGGACATCCACGCGATCGTCACCGGGACCAAGCAGTTCGCGATGGACCTCGACATCCCGGGTGCCCTTCCGACGATGTGTGCACGGCCGCCGCACTTCAACGGCACCGTGAACAAGGTCAACAACATGGACGCCGTGAAGAACATGCCGGGCGTCACCGACGTCGCGGTCATGAACGGCACCCACCGGTCCCAGGTTGTGGCGGTGCGGGCGAACACGTTCGGCCAGTGCATCGACGCCGTCCGTGCGCTCGACGTCGACTGGGCCGTCGGCAGCACCGGCGGGATCAACACCGACCAGATCTTCGAGAAGATCGCATCGGTCGCACTGCCGATGGAGCCGGCCCCGCCGGGATCAGAGGTCTTCGAGAACAGTTACAAGTTCCACTACCGGACCTCGGGGCCGCTCGAGCCCAACAGCGCGGTCGCGGACGTCAAGCCGGACCAGGCGGAGATCTGGGCGGGATCGAAGATCCCGGGCACCCCGCTCGCGATGGTGGCAGAGGAACTCGGCCTGCCGCTCGACAAGGTCATCCTCAACGTGATCTACGGCGGCGGTTCGTTCGGAACCCTGCTGCACGGCGACCGGATCATGGAAGCCGCGCGGGCGTCGAAGGCTTTCGGCAAGCCGGTGCGTCTGATGTGGCACCGCACCGACCAGCTCCGGTTCGGTCGCCAGCACCCCGGCTCGATCTCCCACGTGCGGGCGACGAAGGCCGGCAACAGCGTCACCAGCTACACCCAGTGGCACGCTTCGGGCTGCTGCGACTTCACCCACAGCGCCGGCGACGTCATCTCCGGCCGCCTGATGAAGAAGGACCCGAGCCACTACTGGGGCAACACCTCGGTGACCGACTGGTTCTACCAGATCGTCACCTCGGTGCCCTACAACTTCGGGCCCACCCGCAGCGCGCTGACCGAGGTGTTCGAATACGACTTCCTGCCCACTGGGCCGGTTCGTAACGTGTACTCCCCGGACGTCGCAGTTGCCCGTGAGCTCCTCGTCGAGGATCTCGCCACGGGCTTCGGGATGGACGGCTACCAGTTCCGGCGGACCTTCGCCAAGAACCCGAGCATGGTCGCCGCGCTCGACGCGGTTGCCAAGCGCGGCGACTGGGGTCGCACAATGCCGGCCGGCACCGCGCAGGCGATCGCCATCCACGGCGAGTACAAGTGCCAACTCGCCTGCCTGATGGAGGTCGACAACCGTCCGGCTGCGGTCAAGGCCCACGAGGCCAACGGCGGCATCGGCCCGCGGGTCACCAAGGCGATCTTCGCCGGCGCCATGGGCATCCCGATGAACCCGGACCAGTGCAAGGCCCAGTTCATGGGCGGCATGATGGACGGTATCGCCGCGGCGTACGCCGAGGTGGCGGACTGGCAGGACGGTCTTCCGCTCCAGGGCGGCTGGGACGACTACGGCTGGACCCGCCACTGGGACTGCCCGCTCGAGTACGACTTCATCGTCATCGACGATGGCAGCCTGGTGCCCAGCGGCACCGGCGAGACCGGTAACGGTGCCGGCTACGCCGCCGCCGCCATCGCTCTGCAGAAGGTGCTCGGCAAGAAGGTCACCTCGTTGCCAGTCTTCTACGGGGACCCGCGAATGCCGGCCGCGACTATTCCCAAGACACCATCGATGCCGCAGAGCCCGACCCGCATTCTTCCTCACTAACACTTCCCAGACAGGAAAGGAGATTCTTGATGTCTCAGCATTCGTTCATCCTGAACGGCAAGAAGGTCACCGTCGACGTCGAGGACGACGTGCGCCTGCTCTGGGTTCTGCGCGACATCCTTAAGGTCCGCGGTCCGAAGTACGGCTGCGGTATCGACCAGTGCAAGGCCTGCACGTCGCACATCAACGGCAAGGCCTTCACGCCGTGCTCGGTCTCGATCAAGTACATCAAGCCCACCGATCACATCACCACGATCGAGGGCCTGGCCGAGACCGCAAAGGGCAAGGACCTGCACCCGGTCCAGGAGGCCTGGGTGAAGCACTCGGTCCCGCAGTGCGGGTACTGCCAGCCCGGCCAGATCATGGCGGCGACGTCGTTGATCAACGACGTCAAGAAGGAGCACCGGAAGATCACCGACGCGGACATCGACACCCTCCGCAACGTGTGCCGGTGCAACACCTATCCGCGTATCCGAACCGCCATCAAGGATGCCGCGAAGAACATGTAATGGTGCTCGGATATAGCTGAGCCGGGAACCACGAGGGCCCGACCGGGACAACCGGTCGGGCCCTCGCCCCGTTCATGGCTCGTTTTGCCGGGTATGTTCAGCTAGCCTTCATGAGAGCACCGTGTCGTCGATGCTCGGCTCGTTTGCCCTAGCTTCTGCAGGGGTAGCGAGCAGTGCGACCCTGGCGACTGCTCGGCCCAGAGCTTAGGAAGGGCAGTGGCAATGTCGAGGAATCCTGGTTGCGACCCGCAGCCCACGGCGAGAGTGCGCACCGCACCGGCTGCGGCCAAGCTGACGGCCGCCGGCGCAAGCGTCGCGTTCGTGCTGGCCGCGACAGCGCTTCCGGCGGCAGCCGCGGAGGCCAGGGGCAACTGCGGTTCCGCCACCGCCCTCGGGTCGGTCACCTGCGTCTACGACGACCCCACAGTCACCAATTACGTGCTTCGCGTGCCGGCCGGGGTGACCGATGTGCACATCGACGCCCGTGGCGCGGCAGGTGGCAACGGCGGCGCGATAAACACCCAGCGGACTGCCCCCCGGGGTGGGATGGGGGGCTTGGTCGCGGCCGACTTCCCGGTCGTCCCCGGTGACGTGTTGCGGATTCTGGTCGGCGGGCGCGGCCAGGACGCGAACGGCATGAAGCCCGGAGCCGCCGGGCTCAACGGAGGTGGCAAGGGCGGCGCCGGAGCCCCCGGCGGTGGTGGCGGCGGCGGTGCTTCGAGCGTGCGACTGAACGGAATCGACCCGGAGTCGCGCATCCTGGCGGCCGGCGGCGGCGGCGGCGCCGGCGGTGCCATGAACTCCGGTGTGGTGGAGTCGGCCCGAGGTGGCGCCGGCGGCGGCGACCGGGGCGAGAACGGTAGCGGCGACTTCTTCGGGCACGGCGGCATCGGCGCGTGCGGGGAGTCCGGCGGGGCCGGACTGGACCGTGTCACCGGCCTGGACGGCCACAGCGGGTACGACGCGAACTGGGGCGGCGGCGGCGGCGAGGGCGGCTACGGCACCTCCAACTCGATCAAGCACTCCGGCACCTGGTCCGGCGGCGCGGTGGGCGCCGGCGGTGGCGGCGGCGGGTATGCCGGCGGCAGCGGCGGCTCGGCGGGCGCGACCCTCGGTGGTGGCGGTGGCGGCGGCAGCGGGTTCGTCGCGACGTCGCCCCTGGCTCCTACCGTCGCGCGGCTGGGATCGGCCACGTTGTTGATGGGCAAGGGCTCTGCCAACGGCAACGGAATGGTGGCCATCTCCTACGGTCTCCCGGTCGGCGGGCACGGTCGATCCGGACCGAAGGGCGCCCCGGCCGGAGCCTCGGCCGCAACCGCCAACGAGCGCCATTGATCGCGATCATCAATTTTTCATCCTTCTGATGAATACGCCGAGGCCGCGATGAACTTGGAGGTATCGACTTTCCCAAAGTCAGGGCCGAACGAAGTCCTCTGACCCCTGCGGTAGCGACCGGAAACCCTTACGGGCAGCACGTTTCCGGATCGTCGCCACCACCCACGGTTGCACCCCGTTTGAGGGCCTCGACTAGCTGAGAAACCCCTGATACCGTGCGGAAATATGACACCGTGGTCGACATCCACCGGACGGCTGTCGTCGGTGCGCAGCCACCGGCATTCGCGGTCCCATTGGCGATCGGTCGCACTTGCTTCGACCGCCCTGCTGATGCTCGCGGGCCTCGCAGGGTTCAGGCCGTCGTCCGGCAAACCAGCCGAGCATGTGTTGACCTCTGTCTCGACGTTCAAGGCCAGCAACGGCGAGGTGTTCACCGCGACCAATCACCTGGTCCAGGACAGCCCCGCGGCCCTGCAGGCCAAACGCAACCTGATCAAGTCGGCGCTGAACGGCACCAACCCGTCCGCGAGGAAGATCGTCACCTCGGACGGCCGAATTCGGCACGAGTATCTCGTTGTGTGGGCAGGCGACAAGAACGCCAGCGACATCACGTCCGCGGACCTCGCCCAATTCAATCCCAGCGTGGATCCACAGACCACGGAGAAGAGGGTCAAGGACCTGGCGCCCGGGCCTGACTTCCTGGCGATCGTCGACGCGACCAACGGTTCCCCGACCGAGGGCCGGGTCGTCAACACCGTGACCGTCGACCCAGTGCGGTCGAACGAGCCACATCACATGCAGTACATGTGGCACAAGGGCGACGCGATCTACGCGGGCGGTCTGTACAGCGATCTCACCTACGTCTTCAGCGTCAAGTCGCTGCCTGCGATCAAGCTCACCGGCGTCAACATGCCCATGGACACTCCGTGCGGTTCGATCCCGGATGCCTACTTCACGCTGAAGGACGGCACCGCGTACGGCACCTACATGGGCGGAGCCGACGTCCCCGGGCCCTGCAAGTACACCAACGGTGCCGTTCGGGTGAGCAACGGCTTCGGCGGTTCGCCGGGCAGCATCGTGCATTTGAACCAGACCGGGAAAACCCTCTCCGAAGTACCGGCGTCCGCGGACCACCCCGAGGGGCTCTGCCCCGACTACCCCGCGCTGCCGATGCCCACCTGCGCGAACCCGCACGGCGTCCAGGTGCGCGAGGACCTCAACCGCATGGTCACCTCGGACTTCGTCGAACCCCGCAACATCGTGCTCGACCCGGTCCGCGAGCCGGACCCGTACCTGTTGCGCGACACAGTCCGGGTCTTCGACATCACCAACCGGGACAACGCGCAGTTGGTGTCGATCTCGCACATGCCCGACGGCCCCCGACGCGAATCCGTGCCCTCGTTCGAGGAACCGCGCGGCACCATGGAGATCGGCATCACCAATCAGCCCGAGCACAAGGGCGTGTTCGTCTCGGCGATGTGTGGCGGCGCCATCTACTACTCGCCGGACATCACCGCCCCGGTCCCGGTCTTCCGCGAGGTCTGGGACGTCACGGCGTTCTCGGCCTTCCACTACCCGGGGCTGTCCCGGGGCGACGGTTGCTCCGGATCCAGCTGGATCCAGATCAGCCCGGACGACCACTACTTGTTCAACGCGGTGATCGGCCGCGGCCCGGGCTCGATCAGCCTCACCGGCAGCGACGTTCCCAAGCAGGTGTTCATGCTCGACATCAGCAAACTGCTTGCGGCAGGCAACAACACCACCTGCGAGATCACCACCCTTTACGAGGCCACCCACGGCGGTTCGCAGTCGGAGTGCCCGACGCAGTCGGACAGCTACCACATGGTCGACAACACCTCCGGCGGCCCGCACTGGGGTGCGATGGACAACTACGAGGTCGGCAGCGACGGGTACTACCACGAGACCAGCCACTTGAGCCGGATCGCGTTCAACGACTACTTCGTGGCCCGTACCAACGTCGACGGCAACCACGAGCTGTGCATCCTGGACATCAGCAAGCAGGGCAAGCTCTCCGTCGACCCGAACTTCGTCGACGAGCACACCGGGCAGCCGTGCGTGGACTTCAATCGCCTGAACTGGCCGCACGGCGGCTTCGGCGACGCGATGCCGCACTCCGAGGTCTTCGCGATCGCGGACGAGGACGTCAAGTAGGACCCTCCGCGAACCGAGCCCGCCGCGTCCTGCGTGGTTGTGCCGCTGCCCTGATTCTGACGGTCGGTCAGATCACGGCGGCGGCGCCCGCTTCGGCGCACGGCGCTGAAACTTCGGCAGAGCTGTCCGGCGCGGACTCGGTGGCCCGCGCGGTGGCGTTGGCCGCTGCTGCCCTGCTGGCCGGTGTCGCGCTGATCCGTCCGTTGGCCGGGGGCCCCACCGACCGTGCCCGGCGAGTGATCCTGGCTGTCGCGGGCGCCGGTGCGCTGGCCGCCGTCATCGGGGCGATCGGCGATTTGGCCGTCGCCCGGTACCTGCTGCTGGTCCCGTTGTTGGCCCTCGCGGCGGCCGCGGCGCGGTTCGGGCCGGCGTTGCTCGGTGTCCCGGCCGGCGGATTGCTCGTGGGGTGGCTGTCCTGGGACACCCGGCGAGCCTCGACCGGCACCGCCGTCCTGCTGCTCGCGCACGTCGCCGTGGTCGCGATCTGGACGGGGGCCGCACTGGCCTCGGCCACCGCCGAGCCGAGCAGTCGGACCGCTGTGGTGCGCCGCGTCGGACCCGTGGCGGTCGGCGCCGCAGTCGTGGCAGCCGGCACCGGTGTGCTGGCGGCGCACAACGACAACGTCACCCTGCACGGCATCACGGTCACTACCTTCGGCACAGTCGTCGTCCTCAAGGCCGGGCTGCTGCTCGCCGCGGCGACCCTCGGCCTCGGAGCGCGGGCCCTACTGCGCGCGCGCCGTGCCGGGCACGGGGGCGGGGGCGGGGGCGGCCGGCTGCCGGCCGGCCTGGAACTGGGCGTCCTGTCCTTCGCGCTCGTGGTCGGCGCGGTGCTGACCAGCCTGCCCGCGCCGGGTCCACCGCCGGCCACCGGCGTTCCACTGGCCCGTGTGCTCGACCTCGGCGAGGCGATCACGGGGCTGATCGTCGCGCCGCAACGCCCCGGCGTCAACCTGGTGCACCTGATGACCGACCGGTCCACCTACGTGGACGTGAACGGTCATCGCTACCAGGCCCAGCCTCTGCCGGGCACCCAAGGCTTGTGGGCGCAGATCCGACTGCCGGCCGGACGTTCGTTGCTGACGCTGCATCAGGGGCGACAGGTGGCGGTCCAGGTCGTCGACACCGGCGCCGGAGCGGCGCAGGAGGTGCTGTCCGGACCCGACGGCGCGGAATGCGTCGCCGCGGCGCTCGGCGCGCTTCTGGGCGGCTCCAGAGGGCCACTGGCGCCCTGCCCCGCGCAGTCCCTTGTTCTCGCCGACGCGGCGGCATTACGTGCTGTAGTCGCCTATCTGGGCACCCGCGGGGTCAATCAGTTGACGCTGATCGCCGACGCCTCGCCGCGCGGGGTCGCCGCCGAGCGCGAGGTCCGCGCCGCCGCGCGCACCGCAGGGATCACCGTGGGCGAACCCGCCGCGCTCGCCGGGCAGAAGCCCCAGGCTGTGCTGGCCGTCGCGGGTTGGCAGGTCTCCGGGACGACGCTGGGGAGGTTCAGCACCGCGCAGGCGCCGACGTACGGGACGTACCTGGCGCCCTGGCTGCTGGACTCCCCGCTGGTGGCGGCGGCCGGCGGCGCCCCGTTGGCCGTGCTGCCGTTCGATCCGGCAGGCCCACCGGCCCAGTCCTACGTGTCGGCGCTGCGCCAGATCGGCCCGCAGCAGGGCGCCTCGGCGACCGGGTTCTACGCCTACCTTGCCGCGTCCGGCCGGGCGCTGCCACCGGCGCCACTTGTGCTCTACGCGGCCGCCGGCGCGTTCCAGATCCTGGGGGCGTCCGGCCACGGCTCCGGCGAAACCGGCGTGACCTGGCTGGGCCGGGGTCCGCTCGTCGCGGTCAGCAAACCGCTGCCCGACCCGCGATGACCGTTCGGCGCGAGCACCCGAAGTGCAGGAATGGAAACCAAGTCTTACGAACCGATGCAAACTAGAATGTTGCAAGAAGCGCTATTGCGCTCCGCAACAATTGCAGCGAATATCACCATGTATCGCTGGTCCTGTGAGGGCCGGGCCCGGCGCCCCGTGTACATGCCGGGTTCGGTGAGGTCTGTCGGGGTAGTCCGGCGACGGTAGCCCGAGCGGTTTCCGCCTATGGGCCCGACGCGGCACGTCCGGCAGACCGCACGCTGGTAACGACGCTGCGGCAAGCTCCGCCATCCGACTGCAAGTGGAAGGACATGCCCGAGATGCCCAATTCTCCCGAGATGCCCGAGATGGCAGACCAGACCGAGCTCAACCGCCGTACGTTGCTCCGCGGCGTGGGCCTAGTCGGGGTCGCCGGTGCTGCAGGCGTCCCGCTGCTCAACCCGACCGGCAAGCCCAAGCCCGACGGCAAGGCGCTCGGCCCGACCTCGGACGTCCCGGTCGGCGGCGGGAAGCTCTACGAGGACGCCGGGGTCGTCGTCACCCAGCCCAAGGCCGGGAAGTTCAACGGCTTCGACTCCACTTGCACCCACCAGGGCTGCCCAGTCAATGAGTTCAAGAACAACCAGATGATCTGCACCTGCCACAACGCCGTCTTCTCCGCCGACAACGGAAAGGTGATCAAGGGCCCCACCTCGCCCCCGAAGAACATCAAACCGCTGCCGAAGAAGAAGATCGTGGTTCAGAACGGCCAGATCTTCAAGGCCAAGTAGCCGCAACTGCCACAAAATGCGAGGCCACTGGTATCAGTGGCCTCGCATTTGCTATATGCTCTCACTCCGCGTAGATCTGCCCGTTCACCACGGTGACCGGAATCGGCGGCAGCGGCTTCTTCGCCGGACCCTTCGTGACGGCGCCGGTCTTGGCGTCGAACGTGGCGCCGTGACACGGGCACTTGAACTGGGTGGCGCCCGCGGGGAGAAGGACCGGGCAACCGGCGTGGGTGCAGATGGCGTCGAACGCCTTGAAGGTGCCCGGCACGGTTTGCACCAGCCAGGCCGTACGTCCGTTGGCCGGATTCGCAGGCGTGAACCGCTTGCCCTTCCCGACCGGGACGTCGGCGACCGCCGCAATGAGCGCGCCCTTCGGCGCCCCCGCTGCCCCGGCTGCCGGGGTGGCGCCGGCGGCGGGCGTAGCGGCTGACGGTTCGGCCGATGCAGCCTCCGCGGTGTCGGCGTCTGGACGGATCAACCTCATCAGCCCGGCGAGGAGCCCGCCGAACACGGCGATCGCGCCGGCCGCTCCGGCCCAACTGATCAGCACCCGACGTTGCGTAAACGCAACCAATGCCGGTGACCCCACCGGCTCGCCGGCGACCGCCGGATCTGCCTGCGCCGCGCGTACCGCGCGTTCCTTCAGCCAGGCGTCCAGGCTGAGGACGCCACCGGAACCGAGCCCGAGCAGCACGGTGAAGCCGAACATGTACGGCAGGTCGGGGCCGAAGAAGTACGGATGGGTGTCCCAGCTGACCGTCAGCCAGAACGAGGCCGACAGGATCATCCCGCCGATCGCGGCGACCCTGGTCAAGAAGCCGACTGCGATGGCGAGACCCACGGCGAGTTCGCCGAGTGCGATCAACAAACCGACCAAGGTCGGGGCGTGCAGTGAAATGCGCAACAGCCACGAGATCGGGCTGGTGTTCTTCAGCGTCTCCATCTGGCCAACGACCGAGCCGGGGTTGGTCGTGTCGAAATAACCCGGGTCGTGCAACTTCTGCAGACCCGCGTAAATGAACGTCCCGCCCAGGAACGCGCGCAGGGGCAACAGCGCTAACCCGGGCCGCGATTCCAGCAGCCCGGGCAACGCTCGGAGATTGGACAAATTGAACTTGGAATTGTTCGGAGTACTCGCCACCGACGAACCGTGACATCGAGGTCGCGGCGTTGTCAACGTGGCGGTAGTTCAGTGCGGTCGGTTATGCGAGGAGCGGGCGAGCGGGGCGTCTGCACCCCGACTGGCGACCACGGCGGGCGCAAGATTTGTGGCCGGTTCACATTGACGAGCACCGACTTGACAGTTGGCGGCGTCATCAACCAGCGTCGCGACTACGGGGGGCGCAAGATTCGGCGTGTGATCCCGGACCTACGCACCGTGGTCGTCCACTGCTTCGGCCCGCGGGTCACGACGACCCCGAACGCGGTCGCCCCGGCTCTGCCGGGCGGGCCGCCCGGCCCGGCAGCGGTCCAGGCCCGCGTTCAGCGCGGAGGCTCGTCGTGCAACCACGCGAGCAGGTCCACTTGGGCGAGTTCGGCCACCCGGGCCGCGTAGCGCGCGTTGTCGTCCTTCCGCACCACGCGGCGCCACTGCCCGGAGGTGCCCCGGTTGAAGAACTTGTCGTTGTTGCGCCACAGCGAGTTGGTCGACTCCGGGGCATGCGACCGCGCGCGCGACTTCATCTTCTCGAACGTCGCGGACTCCACGAGGTCCGGCCACGACTCCTCGGGCACCTCGATGCCCAGCCGCCCGGCAATCCGCCGCATCTGGCCGGCCAGGTCGGCCTTGAGCTCGCGGTAGTGCGCCATCACGACGTTCGGGCGTTCGCGCACGGACCAGAAGGTGGCGATGTGGTGGACGGCGAACGCGAGGTTCGGATCCAGGTTGTCCGGGTCGTACGGCCCGTCCATGAAGCCCCAGAAGCGCTTGCGCGCCGAGAAGGACGGGCGGCCGCCGTGCGTCTTCAGCTCGGCCAGGTCGGCCGTCCCGACCGCGCGTTCCCGAGCCGCGAAGAACGCCTTGTAGTTGGTGTTGAACAGGTGGTTGTCCCAGGACAGGGCCAGGTCGCGCGGATCGCGGGCGACACACAGGTAGGTCACCCGGTCGTCCCACGGCAGGCCGTCCAACGGCGTGTGGGTCTTGATGAACCGACGGTGGGTCTGCGCGGCCAGCTGCGCGAAGACCTCGCCGACCGGACGCAGCGGCGAGTCCAGCCACGGTGAGATGGCGTCCGGGGCCGGGGGCTCGGGGTTCTGCAGGATCAGCAACGCACAGATCGTCTGCATCCACGTCGTCCCGGCCTTGGGCGGGGTGCTGATGACGATGTCGCCCGGGCGGAACTCGAAACCGGACCAGCGGTCGCTGTCCATGAACAGGCTTCGATACCGCACGAGCTTCCGGTCCCCCTGCGCGAGGTCGTCGGTCATGACCTTGATCCAATCGGGGAAGCAGAAAGCAACAGGTCGAACTCGCCGCAGGTATGGTGAGAGCCCATGATCGAGGCGCCGGGTCTGACCGAAGGTTACGTCAGGACCCCCGCCCTGGCGGCGCTGCTCGAGCGCGTCGCGTGAACCCGGCGCGCCAGGTCTACGCGCTGTTCCGACGGAACCTGCTCCACACCGTGCGACAACCGCTGTCGCTGTCGGACGTCACGTTCCTGCCGGTCTTCTTCACGCTGTTGTTCGTCTACGTCCTCGGTTCCGGCGTAGGCATCCCGGGCGAGAGTTACCACTCCTACTCGATCCCGGGCCTGATGCTGCTCAACCTCACCACCGCGGCCATCACGACCGCCGTCGGGCTGAGCGTCGACCTGTCCAGCGGCGCGGTGGCCAGATTCCGGACGCTGCCGATGTGGCAGGGATCCGTCCTGCTCGCCAGGACGCTGTCCGATCTCGTCTCCAGCGCGATCTGCGTGGTCGTGGTGGCTGTGACCGGATTGATCGTCGGGTGGCGCCCGCACGCGAGCGTCCGATCGGTGATCGCCGGGTTCGCCATCGCGTTGCTTTACGCCTATGCACTTTCTTGGTTCTCCGCCTGCCTGGGAATCGCCTCCGCAGGCCCGGAGTCGACGCAGGGCATCGGCCTGGTGCTGTTCTTCCCGACGGCCCTGGTCTCCAACGCGCTCGTGCCCACCGACGGAATGCCGAGTTGGATGCGCCCGGTCGCGAACTGGAGTCCGGTGAGCACCACCACCTCGGCGCTGCGCGACCTGCTCGGCAACAGGGGCCCGACACCCACCCACCTCGACTGGCCGACGCGCCATCCGATCGACGCGACCCTGCTCTGGGTCGCGATCCTGCTCGGCGTCTGCATCCCGCTCGCCGGCCTGCTCTACCGCCGCCGCACCAGTCGGTAGGAGCGTCACCGCCGCGATAAGTTCGAACTCGGACCGGGTTCAGGAGGTTGCGGATGCTCACCTCGGCGGAGTACCGGGAATCGTTGCGAGCCTATGCGCCCCGCGTCTACGTGAACGGGATGAAGATCGACTCGGTGGCCGACGCCGCGGTCTTCGAGCCGGGGATCAACGCGATCGGCGTCAACTACGATCTCGCGCTCGACCCGCGGCACGCGCCGATCATGACCGCGACCGGCCTCGACGGTGGACTCGTGAACCGGATGGTCGCGATCGACTCGTCCAACGACGACCTGCTGGCCAAGTTGGAGGCGGTGCGTCTGGTCTGCCAGGAGTCCGGTTGCGCGCAGCGCTACCTGACCCACGACGGCCTGACCGCCCTGTTCCAGGCGACCGCGGACGCCGACAGCGAGTTCGGCACCGAGTACCACGGCCGGCTGCGCGCCTATCTGGCCAAGGTGCAGCGCGAGGACCTGACCTGCGCGATAGCCATGACCGACGCGAAGGGCGACCGCTCGCTGCGGCCTGGCGCTCAGAGCAACCCAGACGTCTACGTGCACATCGCCGAACGCCGACCGGACGGCATCGTGCTGCGCGGGACCAAGGCCATCGTGACCTCGGCGCCCTACGTGCACGAGTTACTGGTGCTGCCCTGCCGGACGATGCTCGCGGACGAGGCCGATTTCGCGGTCGCCTGCGCGGTCCCGGTCGACGCTCCGGGGATCACGATCATCGCCCGGCCCGCCGGCCGACCCGGGGAGCGCGCGGCGACCTTCTCCAACCGCTACGGCCAATCCACCGGCGTGGTCGTCCTCGACGAGGTCTTCGTCCCGTGGGACCGGGTCTTCCTGGCCGGTGAGGTCGAACACGCCGGGATGCTCACCACCACCTACGCCACGCACCATCGGCACACGTGCATCGGCGCCCGCGCGGGCTTCGGCGACCTGCTCATCGGCGCCGGGGCGCTGATGATGGAAGCCAATGGGCTCAGCCCGGACGCTCACCCGCACCTGCGCGAGCAGATGGTCGCGCTGATCTCGATGGTTGAGGGCTTCTACGCCTGCGGCGTCGCGGCGTCGGTCTACTCGGCCCGCCATGCCACCGGCACCGTGATCCCGGACCGGGTGTTCGCCAACATCGGAAAACTGTTGCTGGCCAACCAGATCTACGACATGCACCGCATCGCGCACTACGTGTCCGGCGGCATGGTCGTTGCGCTGCCCGGGCCGGACGAGGATCACAACCCCGACACCGCAGCCGCGCTCGACCTCGTCCTGCGCGGACGCTCGGACGTCGACGGCAGTCAGCGCCTTGCCGTCGGCCGGTTGATCGAGGACCTCACCGCGTCCTACCAAGGCGGCTGGTACTCGTTGATCTCCTTGCACGGTGGCGGATCGCCGGAAGCGATGAAACGCGAGATCTGGCGCAACTACCCGGTCCCGGAGAAGACCGCGCTCGTCGCGAACCTGCTCGACCGCGGCATCGCCGGCGACCGGCCCGCGACCCGCCGCCAACCCGGCGCCTGCTGCAGCACCGGCTGCCTGCCACCTGCCGCTATCTGATCGCAGTGCTCAGCTTCCTGGTCGGTAGGTCAGCCGCAGCCTCGGGGCCAGTATCAGACGATCTCCACCAGGCCGGCGGCCAGTCCGGTCCGCAGGTACAACTCGAGCAGAACCAGGCCTTCCTCGGCCATCGCCTCGGCGTTGGCAGCCGGGCCGATCCCGCTGATCGTGTGGTGCTCGGATCGGTTGAACACGAACCTGCGCGGGTGCGACCAGTCGTCGTTCTCCACGGTCACCCGAAGCGCGATCGGCCACCGGTCGCGGATCACCTCCACCGCGGTCACCTCGATCAGTCCGTCGGACCCGGTGGACCAACGTCTTCCCAGCAGGCATGCGACCAGCCGACGGCTGCTGTCCGTCGGATCGAAAACCCCGGCCTGTCCGGGGAACTGACCCTGCGTCACCTCAAGAACCTCCGGTCCGGCGGCACGGTTCATCGCGGCGCGGGCCGAACGAAGTTGATCACCAGCGCCGGGCGGATCCTTCCGAACCGTTCATGTGAGGAAGATTTGTACGTGCGGTGGCATTCTCGCCGGCTCCGACCCGGGACGTTCCCGGTCCGAGAGGACGCCGGAACGCCCGCTCTGACGGCTAGTCAGAATTCGAGGCGGGCGGCGTAAGGTCACTGTTCGGTCTCGGTGTCGCGGGTGGCCGCCGGACAAATGTTGCCCACACGATCTTCCCAGGATCGTCCTGGGCATGACGCAGATGACAGTCAGCTCGCGGCCCAGGGGGACGGCCCGAGTGATGCTGAACAAGGTCCCCGAGGTCACCGTCTGGTTCTGGATCATCAAGATCCTGTGCACGACCGTGGGGGAGTCCTTCGCGGACTGGATCAACGGCTCACTGGGCTTCGGGCTGATCGGGACCGCGGTCCTGTTCACCGGTGTGCTGGCCGTCGTCGGGGTCGCGCAGTTGCGGCTGGACCGCTATGTGCCCTTCGTGTACTGGCTCACTGTCGTGGTGGTCTCGGTGGCCGGCACGCTCTACACCGACATCCTCACCGATCAGGAGCACGTCGCGCTGCGGATCAGTTCCGCGGTCTTCGCTGTGGGCCTGGCCGTGGTCTTCGCGATTTGGTACGCCCGCGAGCGCACGCTGTCGATCCACTCGATCAACACCCCGGCCCGGGAAGGCTTCTACTGGCTCGCGGTACTGGTCACCTTCGCCCTCGGCACGGCCACCGGCGACTGGACCGTGGAGCTGACCGGTTGGGGCCCGGGCACCTCGGTGCTACTGCCGGCCGCCCTGATCGCGGCGGTGATCATCGGTTGGAAGGCCGGAGCCGGCCCGGTGCTGACGTTCTGGCTGGCCTACATCCTGACCCGGCCGTTGGGTGCGAACCTGGGCGACTTCTTCGCCTCGCCCCGCTCCGAGCACGGTCTGGGTGTGGGCACCGCGGGTACCAGTTTCGTGTTCCTGGCGGCCATCGGCGCGACGGTTGCCTACCTGAGCTTCAGCCGGGCCGACGTCACGGAGTCGAACGGGCGGTCCGTCTGGCCGTTGCTGACCACGCCGGTAGTGGCGTTGCATCGGCAACGCGCCGCAGTGGCGGGGCTCGCGATGGTCGCCGTGGCCACCGCCGGTCTGCTCACCTACACCTCCCGTCAGCCGCACGTGGTTATCTCCGACGACGGCCCGACGACCCCCGCGGTCGCCGAACCGGTGGTCGCCGACCCGGCGGCGCCGCCGGCGCAGGCCGCGGCATCCGGTGGCGCAGGCGCGTCGGACCAGGCCGCCGGCGCGGGCGTCGGCAAGTTCTCCTCCACCGACCTGACCGGGTTCAAGCAGATCACCCAGGACGCCCTGGGGATGGTCGAGGCCGCTGCGCAGTCGGCCGCGGTGACCCGGATCAAGGACCTGGAGACTTCCTGGGACCACGCCCAGGCCAAGCTGCAGGCCAAGGACCCGACGACGTGGAAACTGCTCGACGGGAAGATCGACGTCGTGCTCAACGAACTGCGCGCCAAGCAGCCGAATCGGACCTATGAGAAGACCGCGCTGAACAACCTGCTCAACGCCCTCGGCTGAACCGCCGAGCCGGCAGCGGGTCGAGCCGGGTTATCCCTCCGTTGGACTGGCGTCAACCACCGCGGGCGCCGGGCCCGTCGCAGAGGAAACCTCGCGGGCGAGGAAGGCCCCGAGTTCGCCGATCGTGGTCATCAACGGTGCCGGGAAGACCACGGTCGTGTTCTTGTCCGCGCCGATCTCGACAAGGCTCTGCAGGGTGCGCAGCTGGAGCGCGAGCGGGTGAGCCATCATCAGATCCGAGGCCTCGCCCAGCGCGGCCGCAGCCAGCGACTCGCCCTCCGCGTTGATGATCTTCGCGCGTTTCTCCCGCTCGGCCTCGGCCTGCTTGGCCATCGCGCGCTTCATGCTCTCGGGCAGTTGGATGTCCTTGAGCTCGACCAGGGTCACCTCGACACCCCACTCGACCGTGGTCACGTCGAGGATCTCGCGGATGTCGAGGTTGATCCGATCGGTCGCGGCGAGGGTCTCGTCCAGGGTGTGCTGACCCACGACCTTGCGCAGGGTGGTCTGGGCGATCTGGTCGATCGCGGCGCGGACGTTCTCGATCGCCACCAACGACTTCACCGGATCCACGACGCGGTAGTACGCCACCGCGGAGACGTCCACGCTGACGTTGTCGCGGGTGATGATCCCCTGGGACTGGATCGGCATCGTGACGATGCGCAGGGACACCCGGTGCAGGACGTCGATGAGTGGGACGATCACCCGCAGACCAGGTTCTCGCACCCCGATCACTCGGCCCAGCCGGAACAGCACCCCCCGCTGGTACTGCTTGACGATGCGCAGCGCCAACATCACGTACAGCACGAGCAAGGAGGCCAGTACCAGGGCGAGCACGATCAGCGTGGTCATGACCCAAGGTTGGCCCATTCGGCGCGGCCGTTCCAGGGCCTGCGCCGCAACCAGTAGCGGGCCCGGCACCGGCCCGGGCATTCCCCGGGCGCGGCCGAGCCGTACCAACGGGATGAACGCCGCCGGATGGCGTGTGAAACGGTCGGGGTCATGAGCACCCTTGATGAGGTCGGCGAGCGGGACGCCTGGCGCTGCTGGCTGTGCGACGAGCCGGTCGACCGGAACGCGTCGGTGAACACCGACCGCGGGCCCAGCGTCGACGCGGGCGAGCAGCCCAAGAAGGGCAAGAAGGGCGCCGGCGGTTCGGAACGACTGGCCCACCGGGCCTGCAACACCCGCAAGGGCGCGATCGCCGCGGTGGTGCCCTGGGGGAAGGACCTGTTCGTCATCGACCCCGCACCGATCGTGAACACCGTCGAACGATTGCGACGTAAGGGCGGCCGCGAGGTCGTGGCCCGGTGCCCCACCCGCCAGGAGGCCGATGCGGCCGGCCTCTGGTTGCTCGACCGGCTCTCCCGGTTGGCACCGGATTTGAGCGCGCGCACCCGCGTCGATGCCGGCGGCGGGCAGTTCCTGCTTGTCCTCGAGCGCGACTGACGACCTCCGCCCGCCGACGGATTCACCCTCAGGTCGTGACGTCGAACAACTCCTGACGCAGCGTCATGTTCAGGTACTGAGCGCAGGTCAGGGCAACAAGCCCGGGCCGTCGATGGTGAACCAACACCCGGTCGCGGCGACCAGCTCCGTTGCACCGTCGAGGATGGAGCCGGAGAGAAAAATCTGCCGGCCCTCCCGTTTGGCAGTCCGGGCCTCGATGCGCAAGGTCCGCTCGACCGGGGTCGGCCGGCGAAACTCGATCTCGAGACGGGCCGTGGCCGCGAACCCGCCCACGGCCGTGGCGAGCTGACCCAGCACGTCGTCGAGGATGCTCGCGACCACGCCGCCGTGCGCCATACCCGGCCAACCGGCGAAGACGGCGGGAATCACCACGTCCGCGACCAGTCCATCGTCCGAGGCGCGGCAGACGACCGGGACGGCCGTGGGGTTGGCCGGGCCACCCGCGGCCCGCTCGAGGATCGCGGAGGCCCGGTTGTTCCCGGCGGCGATCCAGGCGCGGTAGGCCTCCCGCAGATCCCGCGGTTCACCGGACGTCAGACGGCACGTCAGTTCATCGATCCGCTCGGCGATGTCGCTGAGAACGTGTCCGTCGTTCACGTGCCCGACGAGGGCGCCGGCCAGCGCGCGGACCGCGTCCGCCGCCCTCAGTTGTGCTGCTCGACCCTGTTCGTCTCCGGGCCGTTCCATCAAGCTCGGCCCGTGGCCGGGGTCAACGCCAGGTCGTGCTCGGCGATCCACGCGGTCTCCGCGCCGTCCTCGGGCAGCAGCACGCCCCACTCCATCGCGTCGCGCGGTCGAACCTCGTGCAACGCGACCAGCACATCGGCGCTGCTCTGACCGGTGATCTCGCGCCACCGATCGGTGATGCCGGTGACCAGACCGATGCGAACCTCCTCCGACCGGCCGGCGCGGATCAGGCCGATGATCATCGACACGGTTGAGGGCTCACCACCGCTGAAACCGTCGTCGGTCGAGAACTCGGTGAAAACCACATGCACGAACTTGCGTGGCGTGCCGCCGGTGCGAGCGCAGTGGACATCGGTGATGGCCAGGGCCAGCTCGCGCTTCTGGTCCCGGGACAGGGACCCCTGCGGAACTGTCGCGCGGTAGAACGGCATTGTCGTGCTCCCCTCGAGCTCTTGGTGGCCGGCAACGCTACGCGCGCACCCAGGGAGCGATCACGGTGACCTGCGCCGACCTGCACAACCAGGACCTGCCGCTGTTGCCGCGAACGCCTGGGATGTGCCCTGCGCGCCACTGCGCGCCTTGCCCTGCTACGTCAGCATGGACACCGAGGACGGCGCCGACGTGAAGCCGACCGAGCCGGGCCACAATGCCCGGACCAGAACTGCAGACGAACGATGACCGCGCCGTAATGTTGTGAACGTGATCGATGAGCGCGACCAGGACCGTCGAGCTTCGGCCGATGATTCGGGCCAGAACCAGGCTTGCTCGCGCAGTCTGCCCGCAATGCTGCTCGGGAGGGAATCCGAGTGCCGGCTGCTGGACCGCCTGCTGGCCGAGGCACGAGCCGGCCGTGGCGGGGCCCTCGTGCTGCAGGGAGAACCCGGCATCGGCAAGACGGCCCTGCTCGATTACACGGCCGCAGCCGCTTCGGACTTTCGGGTGCTGCGCACGGTCGGCAACGAGGCCGAGACCCAGCTTGCGTTCGCGACGCTGCAGCAATTGTGTGCACCAGGGTTCTCGGGCCTGGAGGAACTGCCTGACCCGCAGCGGAAGGCTCTGCAGGTCGCTTTCGGGCTCGATAGCGGGGCCACCCCGGATCGGTTACTGGTCGGGCTTGCCGTGCTTGCCCTGAGCTCTGCGCTGGCTGCGGAGCGCCCGCTGGTCTGCGTCGTGGACGACGCCCAGTGGTTGGACCGGGAGTCGACGCAAGCATTCGCGTTCATCGCGCGCAGGCTGGCGAATGAGCCGATCGCATTCGTCTTCGCAGCGCGAACCCTCGTCGACGAAACCGCCGGCCTGCCGGCGCTGGTGATCCACGGCCTGGACAAAAAGCCCGCGATGACCTTGCTGCGTTCCGTACTGCCCGATCGGGTGGACGAGCGCGTGCTCGAACAATTCGTGGCCGAAACCCGTGGCAACCCGCTGGCCCTGCTCGAACTGCCACGAGGCCTTAGCCCTTCTCAGTTGGCAGGCGGATTCGCGCTACCCGTGGCGACCTCGCTCAGCGGCCGCATCGAAGCCAGCTTCCGGAGCCGGCTGACGAAGCTCCCTGCACAATCCCGACGTCTCGTACTCGTCGCGGCAGCCGAACCGACCGGCGATCTCGCTCTGGTCTGGCGCGCCGCCAAACGGTTGGGCATCGATGAGTCGGCGGCGGCCGCAATCGAGACCGCAGGTCTTGTGGACCTCGCCGCGCGCATCGTGTTCCGCCATCCCCTGGTCCGATCGGCCGTGTACGGTTCGGCCTCACCCGAGGAACGTCGGGCAGCGCACCGCGCACTCGCCGACGCCACCGATGCGGCGCTCGACCCGGACCGCCGGGCGTGGCACCTGGCGCAGGCAACTAGGTGCCCGGACGAGGCCGTCGCGGGCGATCTGGAGCTCTGCGCCGGGCGGGCCCAGGCGCGCGGCGGATTCGCCGCAGCCGCGGCTTTCATGGAGCGCTCCACCGAGCTGACGCCCGACCGAGCGAGGAGGGCGGGCCGAGCGCTGGTCGCCGCCGAGGCCAAACGGCAAGCCGGGGCGCTGGATGTGGCACTGCAACTGACGACCCTTGCCCAAGAGGGGCCGCTGGACGACTTCCAGAGTGCGCAGGCGGATGTGCTTCGAGCTCGTGTGGCGTTCGCGTCGAGCCGAGGTGGCGAAACCCCGTCGCTGCTGCTCGAGGCTGCCCGCCGCCTCGAAGGGCATGACCCCGTCCTGGCGCGGGAGACCTACCTGGACGCCATCACTGCGGCGCTGTTCACCGGAGGACTCGGGGCCGGGTCCAATGCCCGCGACGTCGCCAAGGCGGCGCTGGCCGCATCCCGACCCGTGAGCCCGCCGCGGGCCGGCGACCTTCTGCTCGAAGGGTTGGCGCACCTCATCGCCGAGGGACCGGCCGCGGGTACCCCACCGCTGCGCCAGGCGCTGACGGCCTTTCGCAGCGACGCACTGGACGCGGAGGATGGTCTGCGTTGGTCCTGGCTGGCCGGGCGAGCGGCAGCGTTCATCTGGGATTACGAGAACTGGGACTGGCTTACCACACGTCAGATCCAGATGGCGCGTGACGCGGGTGCACTTACCGTGCTGCCGCTCGCCTTGAGCACCCGCGCCGGAGTGCCGTTGTTCACCGGGGACATCGCCACCGCCGGGTCCCTGATCCAGCAGGTGCAGGCGGTCGCGGACGCGACCGACGTCCGGACGGCGCGCTACGCGGCCTTCGTGACGGCCGCCGTGCGTGGGCACGAAGCCGACGCGGTTGCCCAGATCCGATCGGCCGCGGCAGACTTCACCTCCCGCGGCGAGGGCATGGGCCTCACGTGCACGCAATGGGCGTCGGCGCTGCTCCACAACGCGATCGGGCGCTACGAGGAAGCCTTCGACGCCGCGACTGCAGCGCTCGAAGATCCTTTCGGGCTCTGGTACTCGCCCTGGGCCACGGTCGAGTACATCGAGGCTGCCGCGCGCACCGGGCGGACCGCGGAAGCTGAGCTCGCGCTGCAACGCCTGAGCGTGGGGACCGTCGCCTCCGGAACGGCCTGGGCAGCTGCGGTCCAGGACCGGTCGGGCGCGTTGCTGGCCGAAGGGCCCGTCGCCGATGCCCTTTACCGGTCGGCAATCGACCTGCTCGGGCCTACCGCGTTGCGCCTGGACCTGGCGCGAACCCATCTGCTGTACGGGGAATGGTTGCGACGCGAACGCCGCAACCGTGATGCGCGCGAACACTTGTCGACCGCCCATCGAATGTTCGGCGAGTTCGGCACCGTCGGATTCGCCGAACGTGCCCGCGTAGAACTGCATGCTGCCGGAGGCCGAGCCCCCAAACCGGCCGAAGCCGGCCCGGACCAGCTGACCTCGCAGGAGATGCAGATCGCCCGGCTCGCCTCGGAAGGGATGACCAACCCGGAGATCGCTGGTCAACTGTTCCTCAGCCCCCGAACGGTGGAATACCACCTCTACAAGGTGTTCCGGAAACTTGGCGTGCGAACACGGACCCAGCTGGCCCGCCGGTCCCTGGAGGCAACCGCCCATCCGGGCCGAGACCAGGCTTAGCGGCGGGCCGGGGCGACCGGCGCGCTGGGCATCTGGACTAGGGATATTTCGGATGCCGCCGGCACATCGCTGACGGCAAGGATTACCCCCTGGGCCCGCCCGATCGTCCCGCGATTCTGCGCGTCTGCACCCAGCGGGGCACCCACGTGCGCCGAGAACGGGGAGGAACGACGATGAGCATCGCGATCATCGGAGTCGGGAACATCGGCAGGGCACTGGCCGAAGCGCTGATCGCAGTCGGGGAACCGGTGGTGCTGGCGGCGACGCAGCCACCGCGAGCCCTGGCGAAGGAACTCGGACACCTCGCCTCGGCCGCTACCACGGCCGAAGCGATCGAGGCTTGCGACGTCCTGATCCTCGCCGTGTGGTTCGGCGTCGCTCGCGCCCTGATCGAGAGACACAAGTCCCAGTTGGTGGGCAAGGTCGTCGTCGACCCGTCCAACCCGATCGCCGTCGCCGACCAGGGACAGTTCAGCCGCACCCTTCCCGCGGACGTCTCGGCAGCTTCGATCATCGCCGCGTCCTTGGCGCCGGGAACCCACTACGCCAAGGCCTTCTCGACCCTCAACGCCGAAGTGCTGGAGCAGGACACCAATCACACCCCCGAACATGTCGTGGTCTTCTACGCAACCGATGACGAACAGGCGCAGACCGCTGTCGAGAAGCTGATCACGGCAGTCGGGTTCACCCCGCTGAAGGCAGGCGGCCTTGACGCCGCGATTCGTCTGGAGGCATTCGGGGACCTCAGCGGCAAGGTGTTCGACCTCGGCGGCGCCCGGAGCGCCCTCCTGACGTGAGACATGGCGTCGGCGCAGCTTCCTCCTTGGTTGACCGCGGCGGACTGACCCTCGTCGACCTGTTCCGGCCCGAGCGCACCCGACCGTGCGACCAAACAATCCAAGGAGAAGCCGATGAAGATCTCAGTGTTCGGCAAGGGCAACGTCGGCGGCGGCCTCGCCGACCTGTGGGAACGCGCAGGCCATCAGGTGACGCGACTCGGTCGATATGGCGGCGACGTTGCCGACGCCGACGTGGTGCTGGTGGCGGTCCCGGGCGAAACGATCGCCGAGGCGCTGCCCAGGTTGACCGGGTTGGCGGGCAAGACGGTGATCGACGCGACCAACCGGTTCGGGGTCGGCGCACCGGACGGATTCGACTCCAACGCGGAGTTCGTGAAGGCCTCAACCGGAGGGCCGACCGCGAAGTCGTTCAACATCAACTTCGCGTCGTTGTACAACCGACTGGGAGAGACCCGGGTCAAGCCGAGCAACCTGTGGTGCGGCGACGAGGAAACGCGCGAGGTCGTCGAGCAACTCAATCGTGACGCGGGCTACGACCCGGTGTACACGGGCCCGCTCAAGAATGCCTCCCGCCAGGAGGCGCTCCTCGAGGTGATCTTCGCGATCAGCGAGGGCATGGGCCCTTACGTCTACCGGTTCGCGCCGATCGAACAACTCTGAGCGCGTCCCCTCTGCCGCCCAATCCGCGGGCAGCTCAACACACCGCCGGAAGGACCCACCCATGACGACCACCAGGACCACTCCAGCTGCCCGCTCAGCCGCGATCACCGGCGCCGGAAGCGGGTTGGGCAGAGCGATCGCGATCGGCTTCGCGGACAAGGGCTACCGCGTGTTCGGCACCGCCCGCAATCCGGAGGAGATCGAGGAAGTGCAGCGCGCAACGCACGGCCTCGCTCAACTGGCGAACTGTGACATCACCGACCAGGAAGCTGTACGCCGTTGGGCCGAGGACACCTCTGACGCACTGGGCAAGACCGGCCTCGACGTGCTCGTCAACAACGCCGGGATCCTGACCCCGGGCCCGCTCGAGGTCCTGTCGATCGATGCGGTCCGGCGCGAGTTCGAGGTCAATGTGTTCGGCAGCCTGGCGGTGATCAATGCCTTCCTGCCGGCGCTTCGCAGGGCCCACGGGCGGATCGTTCAGATCGGCTCGATGACCGGTCGCCTGCCGTTGCCGTTCAATGGGCCCTCCAGCGCGTCGAAAGCTGCGCTCGAGGCCTTCGCCGACGTTTACCGCGGCGAGCTCAAGCCATTCGGAGTGGACTTCGTGATGGCACAGCCGGGCAACATGGCAACCGGCGGACCGGCCAAAACCGAAGCCGCCCTCAAGAGGGCCGCCGAATCGATGACCCCGCAACAGCGTGAGCTCTACGGCGATACGTTCGCGGCGTTCACCGCGGCGTTCAACGCCATGCAGAGCAGCGGCCTCGACGCCGCGGCAGCGGCAGCGGGCGTGATCGAGGCCGCCGAGCGGAAGCCGGCCCCCATCCGGGTCCCGATCGGGCCGGACGCCGAGGAGATCCTGAAGCTGGTGCACGAGCAGACCGATGAGGAACTCGACGACCTACGCATGCGCCTCGTCGGCCTGCAGGCACAACCCTCCGGGGAGGCCCAGGGGGCGAGCAGATGACCACCACTGCCGGGACGAGCCTTGAGGGGTTTCACGCAACCCGGACCGCACAACGCGCGGACGAATTGGCACGCAGCTACTTCGATGCCGTCAACCAACAGGACCTGGATCGTCTCGATGAAGTACTCGCTCGATCATTCCTGTCCTACGACGTCGACGGCACGCGCAGCCGCACCGCGCTGAAGCGCTACCACGACGCTCTCCGGGAATCTTTCTCCGACATTCGGTTCGACGTGCACGAGAACATCGGTGTGCTGGTCGAGGGTGATCTGGTTGCGCTGCGCACGATCATCACCGGAACGCACACCGGCGGGTACGCGGGGGTGGCGGCGACCGGTAAGGCGATCCAGACTTCCGCCTCGCATGTCTTCCGCGTGCGCGAGGATCAGATCGTCGAGCACTGGTCGGTGTTGGACACCTACCGGATCCTGGTCGTAATCGGGGCGGTCCCCGGGGTCGCGAGTGTCTTCCAGCAGCTGCTCGGGGTCCCCGAATCGCCGGACGGCCTATTCCAGGAACGCCTCGGCACCGAGTTCGGAACCAGACGCGGACGCCCCATTTCACGAGAGGAGTCGCGGGCCGTCAGCCAGCGGTTCTACGGCGGCGTGATCTCGACCGGACGGGCCGAGGACGTCGACGGGGTCGCCGAGACCTACATCCAGAACACCGGCTGGACCCCGGACGGTCGGTCCTGGTTCGCCGACGCCTGGGCGATCGGCCGCGGCGCGATGCCCGACGGCCTCGCGGTACATACGCACGTCGTGGCCGAGAACGATCGGGTTGCATCGATCAGCGTGTGGGACGGCACCGTCACCCAAAGCGGTCACCCGGTCGACTTCACCTCGGTGGACTTCTTCCGAATCGAGGACGGTCTCGCCGTCGAGCACTGGGACACCGTCGACTACGTCCGTCTGTATCAGTCGTTCGGGCTGTTGCCCGACGATCTATGACATTTGATGGAGGGAAGTGACGTGACGACCAGTGGCAAGTTGACTCGGGACAATCTCGCGCAAACGATGCCGGTACATGCAGATCCCCTGAGCTTCACGAACGCAACGTTCCGAGGCGTGAACCAGGTGACCTTCAGCTACCGCACCCATACGGATGCCGCAGCCGCACTGCTGCCCGCCGACCTTGAAATCGACGATCACCCCGAAGTGTCGGTGATGTTCCTGTCTTACGGATTCAGCAGTGTGGGCTCGTTTCGGGAATACATCCACATCATCCACGCGCAATTCCGCGGGGAAGAAGTGGGATTCGTCCCGCACATTTTCATCTCGAATGAACGAGGAATGCTGGCCGGCCGGGAGCGAGAAGGATACCCGAAGCTGCTGGGCGAGATCGACTTCGATATGAACCAGTCCAACGTGTACGGGCTCGTCACGGCGCGCCTGTCCCGACCTGCCGGCGTCACCCTGGCGCAAGGCATTTTCCGGCCCAGCGAGTGGGTCGGCGAAATCAGCACGGACTCCCCGCGGGTGGTGAAAGCCGTAGGGCTTCGGGTCTTCGGCTCAGCCGTGTCCGGTGGCCTCCTGGCGGTGTGCGAGCTTGTGCCCTCGGCGCTGGAATTCTTCTCCGGGGAGATCTGGTCCGGCGACGGCTCGCTGATGTTCACCGGTGCATCTGCCTTTACACCGCTGCATCAGCTGCCAATCGTCGGAGCCGTCGAGGCTGTCGCGTTCTACAACTCCGGATTCCGGTTGCGCCGGCCCACCCAGACCTATCCCCTCGGCGCGTAGGGGTTCTCTAATGACACGGATCGGCATCATCATCGGCAGCACTCGACCCAACCGCGTGGGCGAGCAGGTCGCCACTTGGGTACATCAGGAGGCTGCCGGGCGCGGGGACGCGGTGTACGAGCTGGTCGATCTGCGGGACCACCCACTGCCACTTCTGAACGAGCCGATGCCTGCCTCGTCCGGCCAGTACCAGCACGACCACACCCGCGAGTGGGCGGCGAAGATCGCCTCGCTGGACGGGTTCGTCATCGTCACTCCGGAGTACAACCACAGCGTGCCCGCGGCGCTGAAGAACGCGATCGACTACCTGTACGCCGAGTGGAACGACAAGGCCATGGGGTTCGTGTCCTACGGGGGCGCCGGCGGTGCGCGGGCGGTCGAGCACCTGCGTCTTGTGGCAGGCGCCTTGGGCGTGGCCGACGTCCGCGCCCAAGTGACGCTGTCCATGAGCACCGAGTTCGAGAACTTCAGCGTTTTCAAGCCCGGCACCTACAACCTGGTGGCGCTGAACACGATGCTGGATCAGGTCGTCAGGTGGACCACGGCGTTGGCCCCGCTGCGGAGCAAACCCGCCCTGGCCTGACATTGCCGACGGGGAGGGCACTCACCCGTTGCGCTTCTGTATGTTCGCCCACTCGTCCTTGAGACCCACGGTGCGGTGGAAGGTGCCGGGAGTGTCCAGGTCCGTGGCGAAGTAGCCCAGCCGCTCGAACTGCACGACGTCGCCGGGCTTGGTGTCGGCCAGCACGGGCTCGGCCTTCGCACCCACGATCGTGCGGCGCGAGCCTGGGTTCACGGTCGGTTCGGTGCCGTCGCTGCCGGGCCGGGAGTCGGCGAACAGTCTCTCGTACAGATGCACGGTGACGTCGACCGCGTGCGCCGCGCTCACCCAGTGCATGGTGGCCTTGACCTTCCGGCCGTCCGGCGCGGATCCGCCACGGGTCTGCGGGTCGTAGGTGCATCGCACCTCGGTGACATGGGCGTCCGCGTCGGTGACCACGTCGGTGGCCGTGACGAAGTAACCGCCCCGCAGCCGGACCTCCCGGCCGGGCGCGAGCCGGAAGTACTTCGGCGGCGGGTCGAGCTTGAAGTCGTCCTGCTCGATCCAGAGTTCGCCGCTGAACGGCACGCTGCGCACGCCGGCCGCCGGATCCTCCGGGTTCTCGACCAGCTCGACGTGCTCGACATGACCCTCGGGCCAGTTGGTGATGACAAGCTTCAGCGGTTCCAGCACGGCCATCCGGCGCAGCGCGTGCGCGTTGTGGTGGGTGCGGACGAAGGACTCGAGGAACTCGATCTCGCTCGTGGTGTTGGTCTTCGCGACCCCGAGCGTCGTCACGAACTCCCGGATCGCCGAGGCCGGATACCCCCTGCGCCGCATGCCCTGCAGCGTGGGCATCCGGGCGTCGTCCCAGCCGTCGACCGTGCCGTCCTCGACGAGCGCGCGCAGGTGACGCTTGGACATGACGGTGTGCGTCAGCCCGAGGCGGGCGAACTCGGTCTGCTCGGGCCGCTCCCGCGGCAGGTCGAGGTGGTCCAGGCACCAGTCGTAGAGCGGCCGGTGGTCGGTGAACTCGAGCGTGCAGATCGAGTGGGTCACGCCCTCGATCGCGTCCGACTGACCGTGCGCCCAGTCGTAGGTGGGGTAGATGATCCAGTCGGTCCCGGTGCGGACGTGCGCGACCCGGCGGATCCGGTAGAGCACCGGGTCGCGCAGGGCCATGACGCTCGCCTGCATGTCGATCTTCGCGCGCAGGACGCGTGAGCCGTCGGCGAATTCCCCGTCGCGCATGCCTCGGAGCAGGGCGAGGTTCTCTCGGGCGTCGCGGTTGCGGTAAGGCGAGGAGATGCCGGGCTTGCCGAAGCCGCCGCGCTGCGCCCGGATGGTGTCGCCGTCCTGGTCGTCGACGTAGGCCAGACCCTTGCCCACCAGCACTTCTGCCCAGTCGTAGAGCTGGCCGAAGTAGTCCGAGGCGTAGAAGACGTTGGCCGGGGTGAAGCCGAGCCAGGCGACGTCGGCGAGGATCGCCTCGACGTACTCATGGTCCTCAGCCTCGGGATTGGTGTCGTCGAAGCGCAGGTTGCAGACCCCGCCGAACTCCGCAGCGATGCCGAAGTTCAGGCAGATGCTCTTGGCGTGCCCGATGTGCAGGTAGCCATTGGGCTCCGGCGGGAAGCGCGTCTGCACCCGGTTGCCGTACTTCCCACTCGCGAGGTCGCGGCGGATCAGGTCGCGGATGAAGTCGCTCGGCGCGGAGCCGGCGTCGGGGTCGGCGTTCACTCGGTCATGTTTTCAGGCCCGGCGGACAGACTTGCAACGGGAGGGTGGACGACGATCCGTCAAGGATCAGCCGAAGTCATACACCGGTCGGGGTGGGACGCCGGGGGATCGAACCCCGAACCCGCAAATTAGAAATTGGGCGGAAACGGCTCGCCCGGGTCGACCACAGTTGGCTGACCTGCACCTTCGTCGTCGATCCGTCGGCTGTGGTCGCCGTGTTCGACCCTGTTTCATAGTCAAATTCATAGTCATTGCGCCGGGCCTAGCCGCTCTGCCCGCCGCGCAACGCGGAGAGGCACAGGAGCCCCCGCCGGCGAGCGGAGCGGGGTAGGGCACCCTCGGCGTGCTCCCTTCGGTGAAGGTGCGAGGCCCGCCCAGGCCCCCGAGCGCGATCCACTTCTGACCCTTGAAGGAGTCGAGCTCCTTCAGCAGGTCCGCCGTCGTCGGGTTCGTGGGGCTAAGTTCGGCCGCGGCCGCAATTGACCCGGACGCTGTCGCGCTACAGCCGGCTCGAGAACGACATCAAGGATTTCCTCAAGGCAACGAGTTGTCTTGCTGACACGGCTTAAGGCCACGCTCGACGTTGGCATCGGACACCTCCGCACCACCCACGCCTAGCGCCAACTTTCACGGGATCACACGTAGGACGATGCGGCCTTTGCCATGGCGGGTGGCGGCGAATTCGTGCGCCTCGGCGGCGGCGCTGAGCGGGAGAACGACTCCGACCCGGGGACGTAGCAGCCCCCGGGCGGCCAGGTCGGCGACCGCGTGCAGGTCCTCGGGCACGAGTCGGGCGAGCACCGGCGTGGCTCGGTGGTCGGCGAAGTCGACCACCGAGGCGTAGCGGGTCGCGTCGTACCCGATGACTTCGGCAATGGCGCGCACGGTGCCATTGCCGACGGTGTCCAACACCGCGTCGACGCCGTTCGGTGCGAGGCCGGCGATCCGCTCGAGCGCGGGGGCGGCGTCGCTGACCGGATGGGCGCCGAGGCCACGGAGCATCTCTGTGTGGTTGTCGGCAGCGACGCCGATGACGGTGGCGCCACGGGCGACGGCGATCTGGACCGCGATGGATCCGACGCCGCCGGCCGCACCGTGGACGAGCAGCGTGGTCCCGGCCTGCACGTCGAGAGCTCGGACGACCGCTTGGTACGCGGTGAGTCCGTTCAGGGGGAGGGCGGCCGCTTCCTCCCAGGACAGATCGGCAGGTTTCGGCGCGAGAGTGTGGAGCTCGGTGGCGACCTGCTCGGCGTAGCCCCCGTGCAGGTGGGCGACGCTCGTGCGGACGTAGCCGATGACTTCGTCGCCTGGCTTGAATTCTCCGACGCCGATGCCGACCTGCTCCACGACCCCGGCGATGTCCCAGCCGGGGATGACGGGGAAGTAGGTCGGGACGGTGGCCTCGCCGTATCCGCCGCGCAGAGCGAGGTCCACGGGGTTGACGGCCGCCGCGTGCACACGGACGAGCACAGAGTCGAGGTTCACCTTCGGGGGTGCCACCTCGGCCAGTTCGAGGACCTCGGGGCCGCCGTAGCTGTGATAGACGATCGCCTTCATCTCACGCCCCGGCGAAGACCGTCGGCCGACGCCAGTGCCGCGCGGATCTCCTCGGCGGAGGCGGGAGCGGCCGGCTGGTTCAAGTACTGGTCGTCCTTGGTCACCGCATAGGGCGCGCAGAAGGCCGGAGTGCCCACTTGTGAGCGCCAGCTTTCGGTGAGCGGCCCCATGTCCACCGAGTCGTACCCGAGCAGCGAGAGCAATTCGGCGGCCTGCTTTTTCGCGCCCGGGTCGTTGCCCGCGATCGGCAGGGCGGTGCGGTCCGCCGCGTCCTCGCGGCGCGGCAGGGCCCGGAGGTGCTTGTAGTTGATGTTGTTGAACGCCTTCACGACGTGCGCCCCGGCCAGGTGCCGCTGGAGCAGTTCGCTATCGGTGAGCTCCTGCGCTTCGAGTTCCGGGATGGTGCCGTCACGCGGGGCAAAGTAGTTGCCGGTGTCGATGACCGTCTTGCCGACGAGGGGCTCCTGGGGAACCGTCCCCACAGCGCTGACCGGGATCGTCACGACGACCCAGTCCCCGGCCGCTGCCGCCTGCGCGGGAGTGGCCGCACAGGCCTGCGGCCCCAGTTCGGCCACGAGGACGGAAAGCGTCTGCGGCCCTCGCGAGTTGCTGAGCACGACGTTCAGGCCGGCGTCGACCGCCAGACGGGCGAGGGTGCTGCCGATGTTGCCACTGCCGATGAGTCCAAGTGTTGCCATGCCTGCGAAACCTCCAGGTCGAGTGCCGGTGATCAGAACACGTAAGGGATGTCGTGGATGACGTCCTGATGGCTGATGCGCCATGCGCCGTCGGTCCGACGGAAGGCGAAGCGGTAGTACCCGGACTCGATGGGCGTGATGGCGCCCTGGGCGCCGAAGGTGCCGGCGGGCCAGCCAGCCTCGGGCTTCTCGGTTCCGACGACGTCGAAGGTGATGAACTGCGTCTCGATGCCGGCGTCGTCGCCGTCGACGGAGACCAGATGGTCGTAGGTGGTGTGGTGGCTCCAGCCCAGGGGCGGGTGCGGCGCCATCGCCGTGGACATCGCCGCCGCGATCTGCGCTCCTCCCGAGAGGGTTCCCAGCAACTCCATCCCGTCAGGCCCGCGGTAGTGGACCTCGACGACTGCCTCGGCCTCGTAGAGCTTCGCCAGCTCCTCGCCGTCGCGCCGGTCCGCAGCGCGGGTGTATCGGGACACGATCTCTCTGATCTCGGTCTCGGTCGTCACGGTGGTCTCCTGTCGTCGTGGAGGACCACCATCGGCGACAACAGGCAGGTAGCGCGATGCCGTCGTCGGCAATCATCGTTACCCTGCGGGTATGGATCGCCTTGAAGTTCGCCAGCTGGAATACGTCGTGGCCGTGGCGGAGGAGCTGCACTTCGCCCGTGCTGCGGAGCGTCTGGGCATCGCATCGCCCCCGCTGTCGCGCGCCATCAGCCGAGTGGAGCGGCAGCTGGGGGTCACCCTCTTCGAGCGCACCAGCCGTCGCGTCCAGCTCACGCCCGCCGGTGCACGGTTCCTCCCGGACGCCTACGCCGCGCTGCGCGCGGTCGACCTGGCGATGGAGCGGGTGCGCACGGCGCAAGGGGTCTTGCGAGTGGCGGCCGCCCCGGGCACGGGGTCCGGTGTGCTGCGCGAGCTGCATCGCCGCTACGAGACCCGCCACGGCACAGGGAGTATCGACGTCGTGTTCACCCGTCGACAGGCGAGCGCCGTGCGGGAGGGCAAGGCCGATGTCGCGCTGCTGTGCGCGAGCGAGAACGTCAGCCGGCTGGATTCGGCCGACGTCGGTGTGGAGAATCCCGTAGCGCTGCTACCCGACTCGCACCGATGGGCCACACGCAGCCGGCTCACGCCTGCGTTGCTCCGTCGCGATCCCGCCTACCGACCGGAGTGCCCTCGCGTCGGCATCGACGAGCTGGTCGAGCGAGTGGCACTCGGCAAGCTCATCGTCGTGGTCGGTGACAGCGTCGTCGAACGGTTGGGTTCCGCGGTCCGGGCGGTGCCGGTAACCGGTCTTGCGCCGTCGGACCTCCTGCTGGCGTGGCCGGCGGACTCCCACGACCCGCGGATAGCCGACCTCCTCGATCTGGCGCGGCGGCCCGGCCTCGAGCGGGCACAGATGTCGTCGCAGCAGACGCGCGGCGCTGCCGCCGGCTGATCGGTTGACAAGGCCAGGGACGAGCCCGGGCACTCTCGCGCTGTCGCAAGTCACAGGTGTTCCTCGCTGCGTTGGTCAACAGGCTTCAATCGGCTCGGGAGGCTCAATCGCCTGTGGGCCGGGGGATTGAACCCCGAACCCGCGGATTAAGAATGCCGCGCGATCAGCGTCGGACCAGTCCGCGTGATGTCAACGCGTGCCGACGGTCCTGGTCGTGGGCGTCCCTGGTGCTGTCTGAGACCGCGTCAGCTCGGACACGAGCCGGTGGCGGCCCATGGCCGGCACGTTCGATGTGTCGATGGCCCGCCCTTCGTCTCCAGTAGAGAGCGGGTTGTCGGGTGGTCGAATCACGCCGGGGCACCGCTGGCAGTTAGGTTCCGCGAGCGTGAATGACGCATTCGCGGGCTCGCGGGCGAGCGCATCTGTCAAGCACTCCTCGGCATGGGCTCAATCGGCGGGCCGCACAGGTACCGCGGCTGCTCACACAAGGAATGTGACAGCCACGATCACGCTGCGACAAATCGGCGGACGAACTCGAGGGACCTCTCGGCGACCTCCGGCCAGCCGTGGTCGATCACGAGCGAGTGGCCGCGGTTGGGCATCTCCACGATCTCGGTCACGCTCCGGTTGCGGGCCTGCTTCTTGTAGGACGCGTTGGCTATGGCCCAGGGCACGGTGTTGTCCTTGTCGCCCGAGAGGATGAGCAGGGGGCCGCGGTCGGCGTGCTTGGTGTCCACCTTGGCCTGCGTCCACGGGTTGAGGTTCGCGGTCGCCGCCTGGAACAGGGGGACGCCCGAGCCCGGCACCGCGAAGGCGGCGTACAACTCGTGCGCCTCTTCTTCGCTGACCGCGTTGGCGAAGCCGAAGCGGAACTGTTCGTAGGTCAGTGGGACGGCGCGACCGTGGTTGGCGGGATTGCCGATGACCACCGACGCCGACTTCAGAGCGGAGATGGGAAGCGGCAGTACCCCGCGAAAGGGTGCGGGGTCGATGGCCACCGTGGCCTTGACCAGGCCGCGGCCGGCGAGGATCTGGGCCAGCAGCCCGCCGAAGGAATGACCGATCACGGCCGGTGGCTTGTCGAGCTTGTGGATCACATCCTCCACGTGGTCGGCGATCTGGCCCACCGTTTTGTGGGCGAACACCTCCGGGTGCTGGTTCGCGGCTTGGACCGTGTCCGGGTCGTCGGGCCACTCGGCGGCCAGGGTCGTGTAGCCGGCGTCCTCGAAGACGCTCCGCCACCGGTCCCAGCTGCTCGCGAGCAGCCACAGGCCGTGGACGAACAGCACCGGAGTAAGGCCGGAGGCGTTGGCGGCGTTGATCTGGCTCTCTTCGTACTCGGTGATCACTGTCATGAAGTTCGTCTCCTTCGTCGGGGTCAGTGCGCGGTCTTCGCGGCGTCGACGATCAGCTTCTTGACGGCGTCGGGGTGGGAGATCATCGCGACGTGCGAGGAGCGGATCTCGACCGTTGTGGCGCCGGCCCGCTGCGCCATGAACCGTTCGGTAGCCGGCGGGATGGTCTTGTCGTCAGCGGCGACCATGTACCAGGACGGAATCGTCCGCCACGCCGGCAACCCGGACGGCGTCACCAGGATTGTGGTCTCCGCCGGTCGCTGGCCGGCGGCCATGATGGCGGCGGTCTCGGCGGGCAGGTCGGCGGCGAACACCTCGTGGAAGACGCGTGGGCTGATGTAGCCGTCGACCCCGACCGGGTAGGGCCGTAGGACCAGGTTCTCCGGGGTCAGGCCGCTGCCCGGGTTCTTCAGCACGAGCCCGCCGACGGTCTCGCCCAAATCGGGCGCGAAGGCGGCGATGTAGACCAGCGCCTTGACGTTGGGGTGCCCGATGGCCGCGTTCGTGATGACCGCACCGCCGTAGGAGTGGCCGACGAGGACCACGGGACCGTCGATCGTGCTGAGAATGCTGCTCAGATAGGCGCTGTCGATGAGGAGCCCGCGTTCGGGATTCGCAGGGGCGACGACCGGGTAGCCCTCGGCCTGCAATCGCTTCGTGACCTCGTTCCAGCCCGATGCGTCGGCGAACGCGCCATGGACCAGAACGATCGTGGGCCTCGCCTCGTCGGTGCTTGCATTTGTGGCGTTCGCCATGCTCCCGCCGCTGAGGGTCAGCGCGAGCAGGGCCGTGACCAGGCCGAGGCGGCCGAACGTGGATCGCTTGCGACGCGAGGCGTGGTCGGCAGACATGGTCTCTTTGTCCCTAAGGCCGCAGTGAAATCTCGTTGGTCCGAGCCTCACCGGGGATGGGTCGCGTTCGAATCCCCGTGACCGCGTAGTGAGGGGCGGTTGCCGAAACGCGTAGCCTCGGCGCGTGCCGCTCATGGATCGCCTTGAGGAGCGCGAAACCCTGGATCGAGCCCTGGACGCGGCTCGCCAGGGACTGAGCGCCGCGCTGGTGGCGCGGGGGGATCCCGGCGTCGGCAAGACATCGCTTCTCGACTGGGCGGTCAACTCGGCAAACGACTTCCAGGTAGCCCGGCTAGCCGGCGTCGAGTCCGAGATGGAGCTGGGTTTCGCGGGACTGCACAGGCTGCTCATCCCCTTCCTTGCCTCGCGGGAGAAGCTGCCCCGGCGTCAACGCGACGCCCTGGGATCCGCCTTCGGGCTCGTCGACGCCGCGCCGGCGGATCGGTTCCTGGTCGGATTGGCCGCGCTGTCGCTGCTGGGCGACGCCGCAGCGACGAGGCCCCTGTTGTGCGTGGTCGACGACGCGCAGTGGCTCGATCAGGAGTCCCTCGAGGCGCTCGCCCTGGTGGGCCGGAGGTTGTACGCCGAAGGCGTCGTGCTGCTGTTCGGGGCCCGCGAGGCCGTCGACGGCCGCCTGCTCCTGCAAGGGATACCCGAGCTTCCTGTCCGGGGCCTCCCCGAGGACGACGCGCTCGGTCTGTTGGCCTCGGTCGCGGACGGCCCGCTCGATCGCCAGGTCGCGATGCGGATCGTGGCGGAGACGCAGGGTTCCCCGATGGCGATCATCGAGCTCGTCGGCGAGCTGAGTTCTCAGGAACTCTCGAAACGTGGACTGCGGCCTGAGCCGTTACCGCTCAGCCGCCGGCTAGAGGAGCATTTCCTGCGCCAGGTCCGCGCCCTGCCGCCGGCCACCCAGACTCTGCTTCTGGTGGCGGCGGCCGAGCCCTCAGGCGATCCCCGGCTGGTGGCGCAGGCAGCCCTGCGCCTGGGAGGCTCCCCGGATGCGGCCGAGCCGGCCCGAGCGAACGGCGTGTTCGAGATGCACCCCCAGGCAAGGTTCCGGCATCCCCTGATTCGGTCCGCGGTGTACAGCGGCGCGTCGCCCGCCGACCGCCGACGCGTTCACGAGGCCCTCGCGGCGGCGTCGGATCCCGACCGGGATCCCGACCGTCGGGCCTGGCATCTGGCGACTGCAGCAATCGGCCCCGACGAAGCGGTGGCCGCCGAATTGGAGCACGCCGCAGACCGGGCCCGGGCGCGGGGCGGTTATTCCGGGGCGGGGGCGTTCCTCGCCCGGGCGGCGGAGCTGACCCCGGACGCTGCCCGACGCGCCGAGCGGGTACTGGCCGCGGCACGCGCCCATCTCACCGGAGGCTCACCAGCCCGGGCGAAACTGCTGCTCGAAGAGACCTCTCACCTCGGCGATCCGCTGCACCGAGCGAAGGCGCAACGCCTGCAGGGTGCGATCCGATACGCCCTGGGACACGCCCCGGGCACCGCGGCCGTGCTGGTCGACGCGGCTCGCACCCTGGAGCCGTTCGACATCCGCTTGGCCCGCGCCACCATGCTCGAGGCGCTGTGGGCGGCGCGGGTCACCGGACGATTCACGGCCATGGGAGAGAGTGAGCGCGATGTCGCTCGCGCGGCGCGCGCCATGCCGCTGCCCGCCGGTTGCCCGCTGACGGTCGGCGACCTGCTTCTCGACGGCTACACCGCGCTGTTCCTCGACGGGCACGCAGCCGCGGTCCCACTTCTCCGCCAGGCCATCGCCGCCCTGCAGGCAGACGACTCGGACTCCCCCGAAGCCCTGCAATGGCTGGTGATCGGATGCTGGGCGGCCGGCGCAGTCGGCGATGATGAGGGACTGCATACGCTGGCTGCCCGCCTGGTAGAGAGCGCCCGCGCCCAGGGCGCGTTGGTCCTCCTCGCTCAGGGGCTGCTGTTCCTGGCCATGTCCGAGCTGCTCGACGGCTCGCTGGTCACTGCCCGGACGCTTTTCGCCGAGCGGGCCCAGATCATGGCGGTCATCGGGAGACCATCGGACGCGTTGGGGCTCGTTGCGCTGGCTTGGCGAGGGCACGAGACCGAGGCCCGCGCCGAAGCAGCGGACGTCGCCCGCTTCGCCGCCGAACAGGGTCAGGGCTGGATGCTCCTCTTCGTCGACTACGGGCTCACCGTGCTCGAGCTGGGTCTCGGCAACTATCGAGCGGCCTTTGCCAGCGCCACGAAGAACTACCAGGACAACCCGTTCCTCAACGTCGTCGCGTTCGCGGACCTGATCGAAGCGGGATCCCGATGCGGAGAACATGCCACCGCGACCCGGGCCACCGAGGAGTTCGCCACCCGCGCCGTCCCGAACGGCACTCCGATCGCGCTGGGACTGCTGGCCCTGGCGCGGGCGCTGGTCGCCGAACCAAGCCAGGCGGAAACGCTGTACCAGGAGGCGATCGAGCACCTCTCCCGATGCCGGGGAAACCTGCGAACAGCGAGGGCACACCTGCTCTACGGGGAGTGGCTTCGCCGCCACAAGCGACGACTCGACGCCCGCACTCAGCTGTACGCGGCCCACGACATGTTCGTGCGGATGGGAGCCGACGCCTTTGCCGAGCGCGCCCGAGCAGAACTTGCCGCCACGGGCGCACAGGCACGCAAGCGAGTCGAGTCCACCCGACGTGACCTGACACCACAGGAGGCGCAGATCGCGCTCCTCGCCTCTCAGGGCGGCACCAATGCGGAGATCGCCGGAAGGCTGTTCCTCAGCCCCAGCACAGTCGACTACCACCTCCGCAAGGTCTACCGAAAGCTCGACGTCACCTCACGCCGTCAACTCCGCCACGCTCTGGGCACGTGATGCCGGGCAGCGGGCCCCCGCGGACGGGACCCGCTTCGCTACGGCCTATCCCCGACGGCCATGTGGATCAGCTGCGGGTTCCGAGAACAGTGGCGAGGAAGTCGATGGCTTGTCGGACGGCGGCCTCGGCGGGCGCCGGCGTGACGACTTCAGTGTCCATCGGGATGCTGGTCCACGACGCGATCCCTGCTGCACGTACTCCTCGAATCGGGCACTCGCCTGGTCGAAAGGCGTCCCGGCAGCGGCGTGCTCGTCTTCGACCAGCCAGGGACACCCCGACACCGAGGCGTCCACCGCTGAGCACGTCCAGCCTGGCCAGTTGCTTGGCCAACATCGCCCGCGCGAACCGCAACATCAGCGAGACGGTGCCCAGGCGGATACGACTGGTGAGCACCAGCGCGTAGGCCAACGAGACGATCGGGGCGTCAAAGCTGCGGAACAGGTATTCGCTGCTTCGCGATTCCAGGCACTGTCAGCGGTTTCCTGCGTGGCTATCGCGACCTTGCCGGTGGGATGTCCTGTCAGAGGTGACCTCACCCTCCGTGATGTCAATCAGTTCGCAGGCACACTGGTTTACAGGAGTCCCACGATGGGGTCAGTACTGACAAAACCGCAGGTCAGGGGTGGGCCGCCGGGGGATCGAACCCCGAACCCGCGGATTAAAAGTCCGCTGCTCTGCCAATTGAGCTAGCGGCCCGACCGGATCGAGACTATCTGGCCAAGCCCTCCGGTCGGGACAGGCTGCGCCGAGTCGGTCAGGC
>DATASX010000074.1 GCA_036269075.1 Sporichthyaceae bacterium | reverse complement strand
AAACGGAGGCTCCTCCGGTTCGTCATGGATTACACGGGGAGATCGCATGAAGACCTGGTTCATCACCGGCAGCTCCCGCGGCTTCGGCCGCGAGTGGACCGTCGCCGCGCTGCGCCGCGGTGACCGCGTCGCCGCCACCGCACGCAACACCGACACGTTGAAGGATCTCGTTGACACCTACGGGGAAGCGATCCTGACGATCCCCCTGGACGTCACCGACCGCAGCGCCGCCTTCGCGGCGGTGGCCAGGGCGCACGCGCACTTCGGTCGCCTCGACGTCGTCGTGAACAACGCAGGCTACGGCCAGGGGGGCATGCTCGAGGAGCTGAGCGAGGCGGAGTTCCGGGCGCAGTTGGAGACCAACCTCTTCGGGGCGATGTGGGTCACGCAAGCCGCGCTGCCGTTCCTGCGCGAGCAGCGCAGCGGGCACATCCTGCAGGTCTCCTCGATCGGCGGAATCACCGCTTTTGCCGGCCTGGGGGCCTACCACGCCTCGAAGTGGGCGCTCGAGGGCTTCAGCCAGACACTGGCCGGCGAGGTCAAGGACTTCGGCATCCACGTCACGATCATCGAGCCGGGCGGTTTCTCCACCGACTGGAGCGGACCGTCGATGCAGCAGTCCACACCGCTGCCCGCCTACGCCGGGACCCACCAGGCCAGGGACGCCTTCTTCGCCGACCACCGGCCCAAGCAGGGCGATCCGACCGCCAGCGCCAAGGCGGTGCTCAAGCTGGTCGACGCCGACCAACCGCCGCTGCGGGTGTTCTTCGGCGACGGCCCGCTGGAAATGGCGACCGCCGATTACGAACAACGACTGCAGACCTGGCGCGCATGGGAGTGGCTCTCCCTCGAGGCCCAGGGCTGAGGGCAGCCGATGGCTCATGCCCCCACCGGTCGGGCTGGGTGACGATCGCGTGGACGGCCGCGCGAAAACCAAGCGGGGCCGAGCTTCCTTGTACGACCAACGCATTCCGCCGGTGGGGTGCAAGGCCGAACCCAGCGATGTGACGCAATGTCAGAACAGCGGCGTGCCCGACCGAACGATTGACCGGTCAGCGGCGCAGCACTCTCGTTTGGAGACGGGGGTAGCGCCGGTGCCCGTTCGACGGCGGCGCGACTTCTCCTGATGTCCCGGCCGTAGATCGTGGTCTTGCTGTAAAGGCGTGTGGCTCAGTCGATCTCGAGGACCACCTTGGCGTCGATGTTTCCGGTGGCGAACGCGCGCTGTGCCTCGGCGGCCTTCTCCGGGGGAAAGACCGCCCCGACGCGCACGTTGAGCACGAGGAGGCTCTCGCCCTGCCGCACCGCTAGTCGTGCCCGACCCCCTGGTAACCCAACGAACGCCGGCAGACCGACATCACCCACTGGCGCCTGGCCGACGGCAGCGGCGTGGAGATCCTCAACATCCTCGATGACCACTCCCGGCTGTGTCTGGCCAGCCGCGCGCGAACGGTGTTCAAGGGCACCGAGGTCAACACCGTGTTCACCCAAACCACCACCCGTTACGGCGATCCCGCGATCCTGCTCACCGACAACGGCGCGGTGTTCACCGGCGCCCTTCGCGGCGGGGGACGCGTCGCGTTGGAGATCACCCTGCACGCCCGCGGCTTCGCCGCGGCCCGCTCCCGGCCCTACCACCCGCAGACCTGCGGCCAAGAGGCTCACCCGGCCTGACCGGCCGGTGCGCTCCGGCGCATTCAGCCCGAGTGTCGAGCCGGCTGAGATTCGTGCGACAGCCTCGAATAGGACACGAATGGTCGTCGACGGTCGGGCACCGCTGGAGTTAAGGCTCCGGCCACAAGACGGGCGCGCGAGACGCCGTGGGGAACGCCCGCGCCGCCGGCTACAGCTGGGGCAAGATCGGCGCTTCTCTCGGCGTCACCGCCCAAGCCGCCCACAAACGGTTCGCCGCGATCAGCTGACCGCAGGCGGACGGGCAGGGCTGCCAGGCGCAAGACCTCGGAGCCGCCCGAGGATCGCGGGGGCTGTGCTAGGAGGAGTCGCGGTCGTGAATCTCGCGCAACGCGGCCCGGCGTTCCCGCTCCCGGTAGCTGTACGCAGCCTGGCGCACGGCCTCCTCGGTCTCGAACCCCGTGCCCAGCGCGCCGGCGACGATCGCCATCGAGCTGGCCATCCAGGTCACGGTGAAGTAGTCACCGACGCGCACCGGCCGCCCGATCTGGCTCTGGAAGTAACCGGGGTCCATCGTGAAGGTGGAGGCGGCCAGCACGACGGCGAACACGCCCGCGTACATGCACAGCACCCCAGTGATCAGGGTCAGTACGGTCGAGGCGTTGTACAACAGCGCCCGTCTGCTGCGCCGACCCGGCGTCCACAGCTGATGGTCGAGGATGAGCCACGCGACCATCAGAACGACAGCGAAAACGGTGGCCGCGGTGAGCTTCAGCGGTCCCAGCGCGAGGGCGAGCCGCCAGACCGCGGAGTTGATCAGCACGTAGGCGCCGACGGCCATGGCCGCAGCCAGCGCGCCGGTCAATCCGAACACGAGTCGCCACGGACGGTTGGCGCGCACCATGCCGATCAGCAGCCGCCACCGGCCGCGGGTGGCCACCACGCGCAGGTCGATCCCGTCCGAGTCCGGCCGGAACCCGGCGAACGGGCCCGCCGGACCGCTGTCCAACTGTTTCTCGCGTCCGACGAGGGCTCGCGCGACGAATTCCGCCACGTCGCGGACCCGACGTCCAAGATGCATGCAGCCGAAGGCCGGAAGCGACACGAGCGCCGTGCGGTCGTGCAGATTCGCGTCGGCCACGATTGGGCGAGCACCGTCCCGCATCGGCACGTCCACGATGCACACGGTCAGGTCCCAGTCGTGGCGCCGGCCGATCTCACTCAGATACGCGAGCAGGGCGGCGTTGCGAGTGTCCTCGGTCAACGGCAACGGCTCGCGGCTGATCTCCACCTGCCAATGGTCGCCGCGTGGCACCGGCAACCGTCGGGCCAGCTCCCGCGCCAGATGCTCCGCCATCTCCGGCGGGTCACCGTGGGGCTCACACACCAGCCCCACCACCGAGTGCTCGGTGGTGGAAGGCGAACGGTCCGGCGCATCGCCGGAGGCAATGGCGATCAGGATCTCCTCAAGTGGCGCTGAGAACCCCGTACCCGCCGAGCCCGCCGTCATGTCTCTGCCCAGTCCTCGCCGCGCTGATCGACACCTGTGCTCACCTCCGGCCCGGCGCCACCCGACAGGAACCTGCCTGGTTGCGAGAAGCTCGCCCGCCTAGCGGCCGGGTCGTGGCACCCACGACGTCGCGGAGATTCGAACCTCATGGTGGCCTCGTGCCCGCCGCGTAGCAGCGGTTTTGGTGGGCGGTGTCGGTGTCGCCAGGTCGGGCGCGCCGGTGAATGTTCGCCGCCATGGCTCACATTTCGTAGCGCCGATGCGTCTTCCCGACAGTGGGCCCGTGGGCCGCCGCGCAACCACAACTCGAGCTGACGCTACGTCATATCGACGTTCCTCGTGAAGGAGAGGCTTCTCATGACGATGCCCGCTCTGCTTGCCACTGGGGTGCCACCCCGGCAGGAACTGCGCACGCACACGTCGGTCCCGTCACCATTGGGTGATCTCACGCTGGTGCAGCGTTCCGGGGAACTGTTGGGGCTCTACTTCCGTCACCACCGTCCGGCCCCGGCGAACACCGTGTTCGGCACGGCAAGCCGATACGGGTTCGACGAGTTCGTGGCGCAACTCGACGACTACCTCACCGGGGTACGACAGGGATTCGATGCTGCGTTCCGGGTGATCGGGCCCCCGCGCGATCAGCGGGTGTGGGCGCGGGTCGCGGAGATCCCGTACGGCAGCACCAGCACCTACGGGCGGATCGCGCGGGAACTCGGCGACGGTACGACGGCACAGGAGGTCGGCGCCGCTCTGGCCCGCAACCCACTGTCCCTCGTCATCCCCTGCCACCGCGTGATCGGCGCCAACGGCGCCCTGACCGGGTACGCGGGTGGCCGGCACCGCAAGCGGTTCCTGCTCGACCTGGAACAGCAGGGCAGCGACCCAGCCACCCGATTGTTCTGAACACCGCGGCTCACTGCGCCATGTGTCGACCCGTCCACCCAAGCGTGACGGCCGGCCCCTTCATTGATCAGGCCGTGCCCGGCACGCAGGGAGACCACCCGCACCATGAACCACACGCCGCCCCGCCCACCGATACGACCCTGCTCACCGCTCGGTGACACAAGGCCGCACCAGTGGAGCATTCGGCAGCTCACGTCGACGCGAACCGCACCCATGCGGGGCGCCAGGCCGTGAAATTTCACTCTCCGGGCGATGGCGGCCCGGGGCTAGAGGCTTGAGGACGCCATGTCACGCCGTTGGTCGTCGCGACCCGGCCAGCGACTGGCGGGCCCGGTCGGCAAACTCCGCGTCGGCGACCAGTTCGAAGCGAGCAGGCACGATCTGGCTGAGCGAGACGTACTCGCGCCGACCGCGGGTCAACGCCCGGGCGACGAACCCGAACACCACACCGAAGCCGGCTCCATACAGCACACAACCGACGGTGACGGCCAGCGCACCACGGCCGGTCGCCGCGAACAGCGACAGCAGCACGCCAATCAGCAGTCCGAACCATGCACCCGAGGCGAGCCCGCTCAGCACGGCAGTGCGCCAGGTGAGCCGGCCCATGATGCGTTCAATCAGGCGCAGCTCACAGCCCACGATCGCGGCGCGTTGCACCGGCAGTCCGCGTTCGGTCAGCAGGTTCACTGCCCGTTCCGCATCCTCGTACCGGAAGAACTCCTCGACGACGACCCCCGGCAGCGGGGTGATGGGGACAGTCATGTCTACCTCCATGGTTGGGTGGCCCGCGCTGCGGGCCGCGGATGGGCGACGGCCCAGGACCCGGGCTACGCAGCCTCCAGGTCCTTGCGCAGCCGGGCGAGAATCCCGGTCAACAAGCGGCTGATGTGCATCTGGGACAGGCCCAGCGCGGCCCCAATCTGCGCCTGGGGCAGGTCTTCGTAGAAGCGCAGCGCGAGAATGCGTCGATCGCGCTCGGGCAACGCCGCGATGGCCGGGCCCAGTGCGACCAGATCCACGACCCGGTCCAGCGCCTGATCGGTCACGGCCAACGGCTCCGGGCGCAATTGCCACGGCCGCGTGACGGGCATCGGCTCGTCCAGGTCGATCGGGCTGAACATCGCGAACGCGTCCAGCGCCGCCCGTACATCGGTGATCGGCACATCAAGCTCCGCGGCCAACTCCGCGGGCCGGGGTTCGCGGCACAGGTGCTGCGCGAGCCGGTCCCGGGCCTGATTGATCCGGAGCTGCAGCTCCTGCATGGCGCGCGGGATCTGCACGAACCGCCGCCGATCACGGAAATGCCGCTTGATCTCGCCGGTCACCGTCGGCATCGCGTAGGCCGGGAAGCGACAACCACGCGCCGGGTCGAATCTGGTGATGGCGTTCAGCAGGCCCAGCCGGGCCACCTGGGCGAGGTCATCGCGCGTCTCGCCGCGCCCGCCGTAACGCTGCACCGCACACCGCACGATCCACTCGTACCGTGTGCTCAACGTCCGCAAGGCGAAGTCCCGTCGCCCGGGATCGTCTTGACGCAGGGCCGCGAACAGCCCCGTCTCCTCGTTGCAGGTGCTCATCCGGATCACCGCCCGTCCTGGGCCCGCCGCACCGGCAGGACCATCGTTAGGGACGACTCGATGGTCGCGAGCGATGGCAGGTTCCGCCCCGGCCTGTCGGCGCGAAAGTCGATCGCCGATCCTGGTCTGCCGGGCCCGTCAGACCCGGGTGGCCAGGAACTCGTCTGGCGAGACGTAGTACGGGTTGTTGATCAGGGCGTCGCCGAGCAACACCCACGGATGGGTGCGCAGGATCTCGACCAGAGACGACCCGCTGAACCCGTCGAGGTCGTAGATGCACAGCAACAGCTGCGGATGACGGGCGGCGGACCGGTTGAGTTCGGATTCGTACCGCATCAACTGGTCCTCGCCGATGACCTCGCGCAGGGTGGCACTCATCTCCCCGACGGTGCGGGCGAAGGAACACCCGGCCGCCGACAAAGCCGCGCCCACCGAGAAACTCAGGTGTTCGACCATCTCCAGCGCCGAGAATGCTCCCCGGCCCAGAAATGCCTCCCACGAGGAGATCAGGTGCAGCCGCCCCGCGATTGACGACTCCTCGGCCAGCGCGCTCAGCAGTGACTCCCGGGCAGGATCCTCCAGGACCCCCAGGCACACCTCCCCGTTGAGCAGACCTTGGCGCAGTATCCGTTCCTCCACCTGCACGAACGATTCCGAACCGCGGACCAACACGCAGATGTGGCTGCAGGGCGGTACCACGAGGCCGGCTACACCGAGGGCGACCGTGTTTGCCATGGCAGTTTCCCCCCGAGCGTCGACGGCGTCCTGATCATGGTCCGCACCCTCGGGGCGGCCGGCAACAATCCGGGGGCGTCCATGGCACGTCAGGACGGAAAACAGGCCCGTCCCGGGTTCGGCGGGCCGATTCAGACCCGCGAGGCCGGCGCATTGCCCCGATCGCCGCACCCAGTGGGGCCGTCCTCGCCGGCCGCGGCGACGAGCCGGGCCAGCTCCACCCGGGAGCGGATCTGGAGCTTGCGGAAGATCTGGCGCAGATGGAAATCCACGGTGTGCCGGGACAGGAACAAGCGGGACGCCGCCTCGGCATTGGTCGCACCCTCGGCCACGATGTGCGCGACCCGGAATTCGGTCTCGGTCAGACCGGCCCAGCCCGAGTCCGGGCGTGACCGGCGGGTCCAGTGCCGCGTGCGGACTCCGAGCGCCCGCAACCGCGACCGCACCCGGTCCGCATCAGTGCGGGCGCCGAACCGTTCGTACCCGGCGAGCGCCGACCGCAACGCCGCCGTCGACTCCGAATCATGGCGACGGGCCATCGCGCAGCCCGCATCCTCGACCGCGCGGACCCGGGCCCACGGCTGCGGATGCTCGACACCGACGCGGACCAGCAGGCCGGCGTCGTCCTGCAGCAGAGCGCGGGCATGATGTGCCCCCGCCCGCAGGCCGACTGACGTCGGGCTGTTCGCGGCCAACCGCTCCGCCGACGCCACCACGTCCGCGGCGAGTGCGCGGTCGCCGGCGGCCAGGGCCAACCGGGTCCACCACGCCGGCGCATCGCACTCCTCGATCAAGACTCTGGACGGTGGTGGCACACCGATCCCCGCGGCCCCGATGAGGTCGAGTGCCTCCGAGGGGTCCCCTCCGGCCGCGACCACCTGCGCCGCGACCAGCGCACCGGCGGCCGCGTCGGGACCGCGCCGGTGGGCGAGATCGTGGCGCCGCACCAGCGCGCTCGCCGCGGCGAAATCCCCAGAGCGCAGCCGCGCGGTGGCCAACGTGGCGGCGGCCCACGACAGGTATGACGCCGCCTCGAGCTGTCCGGCCGAGGCCAGCGCCTGCTCGGCCTGATCGGCGGCCAGGGCGAACTCCCCCCGGACCAGGGCCAGCCGGGCGCGCAACAGGACCGGCGCGGCATCGTGCGCCAGCTCGGGGCGTCGGCGCAGGTGTGCCTCCAGTTCGTCGACGACCCCCCCAGCCGTCTCCGCTTCGCCGAGGCAGGTGAGCATGCGCGCGTACGCCACCCGGGACACCCGGCCCACGCCGTGCCCCGTCTGCGCCGTGTCCGCACGCCGCACGGCCGCCCGGGCCAACCCGGTGGCCCGACTCGCCCGACCGTCCGCCCAGGCGAGGTGCGCCAGGGCCAGCACCGCCATGGCCAATCCGTTGTCAGTGCCCATCCCGTCGGCCCCGCCGAGCGTCGCCTCCGCGGCGGCCTGCACCTGGAGTGGCTCGTCCAGCTCCAGCAGACCCTGTAGGCGCAGCGCGCACGCGGCCTCGGCCACCTCGATCGTCAACGGCTGCTCGCGCAAGGCCGCCTCGGCCTGCGCAACCGCCTGATCCGGCCGGTCCGCTACCAGCAAGGCTGCGCTGCACGCCACCCGCAACCGCGCCGCGGACGACGAATCGGCGCCACCGCAGCGCAGGCCCAGCTCAGCCAGTCGGGCGGATTGGTCCACCCGCCCCGCGCACAGCAGCGCCTCCGCGGCCGCCGCGGCCCGGGCCGGGCGCAGGTCCTCGTGCGGATCGGTCAGGTACCATCCCGCGAGGCGCAGTCGGGCCGCCGCTACGGGGTCGGTGCGGATGAGGGCGTGTCCGACACGATCCAGATCGGCAGCCACCGTCCGATCACCACCGCGGGCGGCAGCCAGCAAATGTTTGGCCGCGGAATCGGCGCCACCGGGCACGCGTAGCCGGATCATGCTGATGCGTCGGTGCAGCACCGTACGCACCGGGCCGAGGGTGGTCTCGTACACCGCGGCACGCAACGCCGGGTCAACGAAGGTCAACCGGGCGTCGCAGGCCTGCAGAACGCCTTGACTCACCGCCTCCTCCAGCGGCACCAGCACCTGCCCGACCGGCCAGTCGATCGCCTCGGCCATCTCCACCACCGAGAACGGTTCACCGAACACCGCGGCCATCTCGACCAACCGACGAACCTCGGGGCGGAACTCGGCAATCCCCTGCACGGCAACCACCTTCCGTGGCCTGGCCTCGGCGTGGCCCGCTTCCCTGAGCCCACTCGACCAAACGCGACCGCGGGAACCCGCGGCCGTATCGGACTACGCGATCGCGTGAAGCGGGCGATCGCGGTCACCGGTGACGCTGGCGACATCGACAGGAAGACGACGACAGCTACGGGAGGCCGATGATGGCGAAGGCGGTCGGGATCGATCTGGGCACCACCAACTCGGTGATCGCCACAGTTGAGGCGGGCACACCGCAGGTGGTCACCAACGCGGAGGGGGCGCGCACCACCCCGTCCGTGGTCGCGTTCACCGAACAGGGCGAGCGCCTGGTCGGCCAACTCGCGCGGCGCCAGACGATCCTCAACCCCAAGGGCACGATCTCCTCGGCGAAACGGTTCATCGGGCGTCGCTACGAGGAGGTCGCGACCGAGATCGACACGGTGGCCTTCGACGTGGTCGCCGGGCCGGAGAACGCCGCGCGGTTCGCGTTCCGCGGTCGGCAATACGCACCCGAGGAAATCTCCGCGCTGGTGCTGCGCAAGCTTGCCGAGGACGCGGGACGCTTCCTCGGCGAACGGGTCACCGAGGCAGTGATCACTCTGCCCGCGTACTTCAACGACGCGCAACGGCAGGCCACCAAGGACGCCGGGCGCATCGCCGGTCTCGAAGTGCTGCGGATCATCAACGAACCCGCCGCGGCCGCACTGGCCTACGGCATGGACAAGCGCACCAACGAGACCGTGTTGGTCTTCGATCTCGGCGGCGGGACTTTCGACGTCAGCCTGCTCGACGTCGGCGACGGAGTCGTAGAAGTGCGGGCCACCGCCGGCGACACGCACCTGGGCGGCGACGACTTCGACCGGCGCATCGTCGATCACCTGGCCGATGACTTCGAGCGCACCGACGGGGTGGACCCGCGCCGTGACCCGCAGGCCCTGCAGCGGCTGTTCGAGGCCGCGGAGAAAGCGAAGGTCGAGCTGTCCGCGTCTCGACCGATCACCGGGTCGAGGCGTCCCGTCGCCGCGTCGGCGACCAGGTCGCGCCCGTATTTCTGCAGCGCCTCGTAGGTCACCTCCGGGTCCGGGCTGGTAACCCTTTGGTTGCCGCGGACCTCGGTCAGCGCGTCGAGGAAGTCCTCTCGGGTCCCCGGATGTGTTCAACGTGCTGTTGCAGGTGCTCGACGACGGCCGTCTGACGGACAGTCAGGGGCACACGGTCGACTTTCGCAACACGGTGGTGATCATGACCTCCAACATCGGGTCGGAGTATCTGCTGGAAGGCGTCACCGGCGACGGCGAGATCAAACCGGAAGGTCGAAGCCTGGTCATGGCAGCGCTACGCGGGCACTTCCGGCCGGAGTTCCTCAACCGGGTCGACGAGGTCGTCTTGTTCGCGCCGCTCAGCCCTGCGCAGATCGAACGCATCGTCGACCTGATGCTCGCCGACCTGACCAACCGTCTGGCGCAGCGCAACGCGGCGCTGGAGATTACCGAAGCGGCACGTCGCTTCATCGCCCGGGCCGGGTACGACCCGGTGTACGGTGCGCGCCCCTCGCGCCGGTTCATCGCCCGCGAGGTGGAGACCCGGGTCGCCCGGGCCCTCGTCGCCGACGCGGTGCCGGACGGGGCGCTGATCCGAGTGGACGCACACGATGACGAACTCACCGTGCAGTTCCTCGACGGTGGCGCGCCCTGATGCCACCGGCCGCTGTCACCCTGCCGGTGATCGCGGTGACAATCGACGGTGCTGCTGTGCAACGCCTGGCTGTCCGTGCAACGCATCGGCGGGACGGGTGATCGCGCGGTGGGGGTGGCCAATCCGGACGGGACCATCCTCACCGGCGTGTTCCCCGACGTGGTTCTGCGCTTCCCCCACGCCGGGTCGGTGCATGTCCCGGTTCTGGTGCTGCCCTCCCGATCGAGGAGCCTCGATGGCGACTGCAGTTGAATCGTGCACGGAGCGCCGGCCGGCGTGGCCGGTGGATGCGTTGCCACCGGGCCGCCCTGACCTGTCGGTGCCCGCGGAATGGTGGCACCTGCTGGTGACCGTCGGCCCGGACGGGCTCGAGGTGCACGCGGTCGATCCACCGGCGTACCCCCGGGAATGACGATGAGGACATACCTCGGCCGTCCGGGAATTTCGGTGCTGCACCTGCCCGGTTGGGTCCGCATCCTGCTGGTCGGCACGATGTTGTGGTCGGCCTGCCTGTTGGTGATCGAGCTGACCACCAACAGCAACCTGGTGCCGACCCTGATCCTGCTGGGCAGCTTCCTGGTCCCGGTCAGCTTCCTGGCCTGGGTTTTCGAGCGGGCCCGCAATGAGCACGTCACCGTCGAACTGGTCGTGCGTTGCTTCACCGTGGGCGGCGTGCTCGGGGTGCTCAGCGCCGCGGTGCTGGAAACCTACCTGCTGCATCCCTCACCGTGGTTGTTCCTCGGTGTCGGCCTGATCGAGGAGGCGGTCAAGGCGCTCACCTTGCTCGCGCTCACCCGGCGCATCGTGCGACCCGATGCTGCTGACGGGTTGGTCCTCGGCGCGGCGGTGGGTTTCGGCTTCGCCGCCCTGGGAAACCGCTGGTTACTCGTTCAACGCCCTGCTGACGATCCAGGGACTGTCGCTGCACGACATGGTGCGCACCGAGATGATCCGCAGCCTGCTGGCCCCGGTGGGCCACGGATTGTGGAGCGCAGTGTTCGGTGCCGTGCTGTTCGACCGGACCGTCATCGGCCGGGCGCGCCGCGGCCTGCTGGTGCTCGGGACGTACCTGTGGGTGTCGCTGTTGCACGCGCTGTGGGACTCCGCACACATGATCGCGGTGGTACTCACCCTGGTGTGGACGGGCACCCCGTGGCAGTACGACCTGCTCGCCCGCGGTTACCTGCCTCGACCGACGCCGGCGCAGGCCCAGCTGATGAGCCTGTTGTCCAACGCGGGCCTGGTGCTGATCGCCGTACTGGGCGTGGCCACCGTGGAACGCGTGCGACGCCGACGGGTAGGGCCGGTGGCAACTCCTACGCGTCCACGGGATGTCGGCGCGCACGCCCTCCGGTCAGGGTGAATCCATCCACCCGATCACTGCACAAGGAGGACGCCATGCTCATGCGGTTCGACCCGTTCCGCGAATTCGACCGGATCACCCAGGCCTTGGGCCAAGCCCCGGTCGGCGAACCCCGCCCCAGGCGATGGCGATGGCGATGGACGCCTACCGCGAGGGCGACCGCTTCCTGGTGATGTTCGACCTGCCTGGGGTGGATCCGGCCAGCACCGAGATCACCGTCGAGAAGAACGTGCTGACCGTGCGGGCCGAACGCCCCGCAGCCGACACCGAGGGTCGGGAGGAGGTGATCCTGGAGCGCCCGCGGGGTTCGTTCGTCCGCCAGCTGTTCCTCGGCGAGAGCTTGGACGCTGATCACCTGCAGGCCTCCTACGACCGGGGCGTGCTGACCTTGACCATCCCGGTGGCCCCGCAGGCCAAGCCCCGCCGTATCGCGATCACCGCCGGCCAGATGGAGGCGCCCGCCATCCCCGGCCAGAGCGAGACCGCGAGCGCGGCGAAGGAGCCGGCCGGCGCAGCAGGGCGCTGATCACGGCGCCGGGCCGGTCCGGGCCGGATCCGTCGGGACCGGATCCGGCCCGGCACTGCTGTCCCGCCCCAGTCAAGGAGCGTTCAGATGGGCCGTCACTCTCAACGCTGCGGGCGCTATGGGTGAGCAGCGCGCAACACATCTGGCGGAATCCCCCGATGTGGCCGGCGCCTATCCCCGGCTGTCCGACGACGAGATCGCCACGCTCGCCCGTTACGGGCAGCACCGCCGGCTCACCGACGAAGAGGTGCTGTTCCGGGAGGGCGAGCCGACGCGCGAATTGTTGGTGATCCTGGAGGGCCGGGTGGCGGTGGTCACCGGGTACGGCCTGCCCGACCAGCAGACCATCGGGGTGCACGGCCCCCGGCGGTTCTTGGGCGAACTGGCCCTGCTGGGCGGGCAACCCGCGTTCGTCACCGCAGTGGCGGTGGAATCGGGCGAGGTGCTCGCGGTGCCGGTCGATCGGATGCCCGATCTGATGGGTGAGGATCCGCGGCTCGGCGACACAATTCTGCGGGCCTATCTGGTGCGCCGCAGTCTGCTGATCGACATCGGTGCCGGATTGCGCATCATCGGCTCGCGCTTCTCGCCCGAGACATACCGGCTGCGGGAGTTCTGCGCACGCAACCGAGTGCCTAATCGAATCATCGATATCGAGGACGATGCCGGCGCGCGCACCCTCGTCGAACGCTTCGGTCTGCGTGTCGAGGACACCCCGGTGGTGCTGGCCGGCACCGCGGCATTGATGCGTAATCCGACGGAACGGAGCCTGGCCCGGGCACTGGGTCTGGCGCCGGGTCCAGTCGGTGCGCCCTGCGCCGATCTGCTGATAGTCGGCGCCGGTCCGGCCGGGCTGGCCGCGGCGGTATACGCGGCCTCCGAAGGCCTGAGCACGGTGGTCGTCGACGCCGTCGCACCCGGCGGCCAGGCCGGTCTGCCGCCGAAAATCGAGAACTACCTGGGGTCCCCGGCAGGGATCGCCGGTACTGAGCTGGCCGAACGGGCCGTGCTACAGGCCCGCAAATTTGGCGTCCGGCTCGACGTGCCGGCCCGGGCCGCCGAGGCCGCGATATGTGTCGGAGATCCGGTCGTGGTGGTGGGCGGTGGCAACTCGGCCGGCCAGGCCGCCCTGTACCTGGCGCGGCACGCCACCGACGTGACGTTGGTGATCCGGCACGCCGACCCGGGCCGGGACATGTCCCGCTACCTGGTCGAGCAGATCCTGGCCCATCAGGACATCAGCGTGCGCACGCGCACCGCGGTGTGCGGGGCACAGGGTGACCGCGGCAGGCTCAAGAAGGTCCGCCTGCGTAACGAGGACGGCGTCGAGGAGACGATCCCGGCCGCGGCCGTGTTCGTGTTCATCGGGGCTTCGCCGCACACCGAATGGCTGGCCGGGCAGGTTCCGCTGGATCCGGAAGGCTTCGTGCTCACCGGGCCGGACCTGCGATCGGCCCGGCCCGGCGTTTTTGCCGCCGGCGATGTGCGCTCCGGCTCGGTCAAGCGGGTCAGTTCGGCGGTGGGCGAGGGTGCCGTAGCGGTGCGCTTCATCCACGAGTTCCTGCGCACCGAGACCGCCGCGGCCTTGAGCACCGACCCGATCAGCCGCCCAGCACGTCATGGCTGAGGGAGGACTCATTCCACGCTCGGCTCGGCCTCCACCGCGACCAGATCGTGGTCGACGCCTACCACGCCGGGGATCCCGGACACGAACGCGACCACGACCCGAATATCGCTGGGGACCTGAGTCGCGCCGTGCAGACTCACCACTCCGTTGTGCACCTCGAAGGAGACCTGGTGGTGCTCCGGGGCGCGCAGCGGATCAGCCAGCATCTCCTTGACCTCCATGGCCAACTCGTCGTCAGAGCGGTGGAACGGGGCCAGCAGGTCGCTGCGGGAAACGATGCCGACCAGACGGGCGTTCTCGCACACCGGCAGGCGTTTGACCCCGCGTTCGAGCATCAGCCGCGCCGCGGTGGTGAGATCGTCGTCGGGGGACACGTGCAGCACGTCCGTGCTCATCAGCTGCGTGGCCCGGCGGGCCGTGGACTTGCGCACCCATTCCGGCTTCCGCCCGGCCAGGTGGTCGCGCACCAGGGACAGATGCCGACGGCGCCGACCCGGATAGGCCTCCTTGCTGATCAGATCCGCCTCGGTGATTATCCCGAGCAGGTTGCGGTCCTGGTCCACCACCGGAACCCCGCTGATGTCGCGATCGAGCAACACGTCGACGATCTCGGTGAACGTCGCGTCAGGGCCGACCGTGACCAGATTGCGGGTCATCACGTCGCCCACCTTGACCCGCATCCGCTTGACGGCGGGCTCCTGCTCTCCGCTTCGCGCGTGCTCCCCGCGTGCCATGACTGATTCCTTCCTGCTCGATGGGTGTCCCGCCCAGGATCACCCGCGGCGGGACGCCGCCACATCCCTTGTTCGCGTGGACGGAAGGGCGCGAGCTACCCGTCCACCACCGCGAGTGAGGTTTGCACCAGGTGCTCGGCCAGGAACCACACCTGCGCCTCGTGCTCGCGGAGTACCTGCCCGGTCAACAGGTCCGCTGTGCGGTCATCGTGTACGGCGGACGTCCGATCGACGGTCCTGCGCACCTTGGTGATCACCGTCTCGTGACAGTCGAGCAGTCGGGACAACATCACGGGCACCTCCTCGACGCCGGCCGGCGGGCGCGGCAGCGCGGTCAGCTCCACGACGTGCCACGGATCCCCGACCGCCACGCCGCCCAATACCTGCACCCGCTCGGCGAGCGCGTCGATCAACTCCAGTTGTGCGCGGGCGTGCTCGTCCAAGAGCAGGTGCAAGGAGTAGAAGGTGGGATCCCGCATCAACCGGTGGTGCTTCTTGTAGAGGCCGTAAAGAATCTGGCTGTCCGCCAGAATTTGGTTGAGCAGCGCCACCGACTGCAGCCGGACGTCGTGGCCGAGTGCGCTCGGGAGCAGTGGCAGATGCCTGTACTCCTGGGTCACCAGGCCCTGCTGGTGCAGGCGCGGCTGCGAGTCGGGTGGGCGTGAGGTCGAGTTTCGGGCGTCCGTGCTCATCGGATTGCCTCCTTCGCGGCGGGACGGTTGGAGGCCCCACTCTGCGGCGATCCACCCCGCCGACACTCCCGCCCGGAAGCACGGAAACTCGCGCGGATTCCGGCCCGGTGTGCCCGGCCGGCACCATCCGGTCTCGCCGCGGACAGGTTTACCCCGGAGAGAAATGATTGACGTATGGCAGCGCGGGGTACGCGAGACCTAGGATGACGGGGGAAGATCACCTCGCGCGTCTGGTCGGCGAAATGGAGCTCGCGTTGAGCGAGACATCGGCTTCGACGCGGTGGTGGACTACGAGGCCGGGCTGAACCGAGTGATCCCGAATCTGGCTCAGGTGCCCGGGCCGCCGCTGCAGCGCAGTGTCGCGCGCGATCAACTGTCCAGCTTCCACGCCCTGCTCGTGCTCTCCATGGTGATGACCCGCAGCGGCGACGAGGAGGAGATCCTCCGTCTGGCCACCACCGCCGTACCGTCACTGGCGCCGGTGCGGCCCATCGCCCTGTGGCTGGACGCCGGGTGGCGCGCGATCGGCGAGCTCGCCACGCCCGAGCATCCCGGCGCGATATCCGTCCAGCTGCCCGCGTTGCCCGAGGGCGGCGGCGAGGTGGCGCTCGGCCAAGGCTGGGGCTGGTCCTATCAGCTGACCACCTTGGGCGGGGCGCTGGGCTACCTGATCGTCGCGGCGCCGACCGCGCCGGGTGCGCACCAGCAGTTCCTGCTCGGAGCGTTGGCCCAACACACCGGGGTGGCCCTGGCCAACGTCCGCTCGCACGCCCGGGAGCGGGCGGTGACCGAAGAACTGCGGCTGGCCAACCAGGCCCTGCGGCGCAGTACCCAGATCCACGAACGGTTGACCGCGGTGGCCGCGGCCGGGGAGGGGCAGGCCGGGATCGCTCGCGCGGTGCACGAGCTGACCGACCGGGCGGTGGCCATCGAGGACCGGCACGGAAACCTGATCACCTGGGCGGGACCCGCGACGCCCGACCCGTACCCCAAGGCTGCCCCGGCTGCGCGGGAGGCGCTGCTGCGCCGCGTCGGTGAGGCCGGGCACCCGCTGCGCGCGGACGGCCGGCTCGTCGCGCTCGCCGAACCCGGAGAGGAGATCCTCGGGGTGATCGCGCTGGTCGACCCGGGCGGCACTGCCCGGGAGTCGGACCTGGTTGCGCTCGAGCACGGGGCCACCGTGTTGGCCATGGAACTGGCTCATGTGCGGACCCGTGCCGAGACTGCCCTGCGTCTGCGCCGGGACTTGGTCGAGGAGCTGTTGGCCGGGATCGACGCCGAGCACTCGCGGACGAGGGCCCGGATCCTGGACTACGACCTGGACCGACCCCACCGGGTCCTGGTCGTGGAGTGCAGCACCCTTGGTCATCGCCCTTCCCCGCAGCCTCCGGATACCGACGGTTCCCACTTCCACGCGGTGCGCCGGGCGGCGCGTGCGTGCGGCGCGGGCAGTCTGCTGGCCTCGCGGGGTCCCGCGGTGATCGTGTTGGCCGACGGGGAGACCGACTGGGAACGTCTGCGGGACGCGGTATTGCGGGAACTCCGCCCGCACAGTGCCTGTCGCATCGGGGTCGGGGGCACGTGCCACGCGCCCGAGGATTTCCCGCGGTCCTTGCACCAGGCCCAGATGGCACTGCGCATGCAGAGGCTCGCCCGGGCCCCCGGTCAGGCGACGACCTTCGACGGCCTCGGTGTGTACCGCATGTTGGCCGAGCTGCCGGAGGAGGGCACGGTCGAGAGCTACGTCCGAGAGTGGTTGGGCCGGTTGCTGGACTACGACGAGCGCAAGGGTTCCACGCTGGTGGAGACGCTGTCGGTATACCTGGAGTGCGGCGGGAACTACGACGCCACCGGCAAGGCGCTGTCGCTGCACCGCAGCACACTGCGCTACCGGCTGCAGCGACTGCGCGAGTTGTCCGGCCACGACTTCAGTGACCCCGACGTGCGGTTCAACCTCCAACTGGCCACCCGCGCCTGGAGCACCGTCCGCGCCCTGCAGCGAGACTGAATGCTGTTGGAGGACCTGCGTACCGGAGACACCCGCCGGTGGCCGGCCCGCGCGGCCGGTCGTAGCCGCAGGCCGATCCCATGTGCGATCCGCCGGCCCCACGCCCCTCGGCAACCAGATATGCCGGACGAGCCGGGTCAAACCAGGACCCTTGGATAACCCCCGTCAAGTACCGGGGCAGCCACTCCTGTCGCAGACTCGACAGCATCACGACCGACGACCCGAGCGGGAGGCCAACAGGATCACGCCAAACCAGGACGCGAATTAGGTCGCGAACACCCGTGGACCGCCGTCGGGCGCTGTCGCGCGCTGGACCGGACGAGATCGCGCCCCTGACCCGTCGATGCAGGTCAGGGGCGGTTTTCGCAGCTGGTGGCAGGTCCAGGATTCGAACCTGGGAAGCTTTCCGACGGATTTACAGGACGCTCCCACAGGCCCGATGACCTGCGATTCTCCAACTCCACAAGGCTTTTCGACGTGAATGGGACGCGGCTGCTCGTTGACCACCGGCGTTGGCCGGACAGGGCAGCACTGCTCGGGCGCTACTGCACCCAGCAGTGGCGCCGCGACCACGCAGAAACCCGCTCCCTCCTCAGCCGATCGCCGATCGCCGGTCGCCGGTCGCAGGCTCCCCGCACGTGGCGTAGGCCACGCCTGCTCGCGGACGATCAGGGCGAGGATCCGTTTCGACACCGATGGTCCAGCCACAGCGCCGCGCCACCCAGGGCTAGCAGGACGCGTCGCATCTTCTTGGCTCGCACGTCCGTGCGGTCGTGGCTGATCAAGATCGCGTCGTCGCGGGTACGCAGCACGAACTGGCCGTTGAAGACCGACTGCGCGAGGTAGCGAGCTTGCTCGGGAGCCGCGTAGGTGGCCAGGAAGACCTCGTTCGCCATGCGCAACAGTTCCTGGCCGGCGACCATCTGCTGAGCTTGTTCCCGCAGGATCGTTCCCATGACGTCGCGGAACACATCAAGAGGTGTCAGCTCCGGGGCGATCCTCCGCAGCGTGCCTTCCATGTTGGCCGATGCCTTGCCGAACAGGGCGATGGCCGGGTTTCACGGCAATGGAGCGCTTGGAGCAGAAGACGATGAACTGGTTGAAGTTGTTTCCGAACTCCATGTCCTGCAGGGACATGCTCGCAACCGACGGGACCCAGCGGGCCATGTCGCTGAGGAACCCGGGGACGTCCGAGCGGGTCGTTGCGGTCGGGCCGGTGCGGTCCAAGGAGCTCGTTGTGCCTGGCGTCGGCCTGCGGGCACCGCCGGGCGGGCGGGCCTTGACAGCGCAAGGGCGCCCGGCTGATGGTGCCGCCGGGGCTGGGCATACGGGTCCGACCGGTCGGACGGCCGCAGGCGCCCGCACCTGGCTCGGTGGTCCGGTCGGGCAGACTGCGGTCGGCCTGGTCCTGGCTGCGGCGGCCGGGCCGGTGCTGAACGGGGGGTCGGCGCGGGCCGACGAGGTCCCTGGGCCCTCCGCGCCGCCCGGGGCTGTCCGATCGGCCACGTGTGCGTCTGGGACGGCCCGAACTGGACCGGTCGAGTCCAGATCCTGCGGGCCGATGTCGTCGGTGTCGACCGGTTGCATCCCGGTCCGTGGACGGCCACCGCCTTCGACGTCCGCTCGCTGTACGTGGCCCTGGATTCCGCCACTGCAGAGGTTTTTCGGCAACGAGGTGTGCCGCTTCGACCGGCGCTCCCCCCTCGTGTCCGCCACCTCGCCGCAGTCCGCGGGATCACCGACATCCGAACGGGTTCGCCGATGCGCAGGACGAGGGCTGGACCGTTTGCGAGGCTGCGGACGGCGGGCCGGCTCTGGAGGCGGTCGCCGGCGGGGCACCCGACGCGATGATCGTCGATCTGATGCTGGGGTCCATGGACGGTTTCACCTGCATCCGCGAGGTCCGCAGGATCAGCGACGTCCCGATCATCGTGGTCAGCGCCCGCATCGACACCCACGACATCGTCGCCGGCTTGGAGGCGGGCGCCGACGACTACGTCACCAAGCCCTTCCAGATCAAGGAGATCAGCGCCCGCCTGCGCGCGCTGCGTCGGCGCTCGACGATGTCGCGGATGACCGACGAGCCCGCCGGTGGCGAGATCGTGCTGGACCGCTCGCGCGACCTCGTGCTGTCGGCCGCGGCCGGGTCGGTCCGGCTCGGCCGCACGGGGCTGGCCCTCACGCTGACCGAGTTCCAACTGCTGGCCGAACTGGCCGTCCACCCGGGCATGGTGCTCAGCCGGGCCGCGCTGCTGGAACGGATCTGGGACCACAGCTTCGACGGTGACGACCGCCTGGTCGATGCCCACATCCGCCGGCTGCGGACCAAGGTTGAGGCGGACCCGCCCGATCCCCGACTGGTGATCACTGTCCGCGGCATGGGCTACCGGCTCGACCTGCAATGAGACTGCCGGCCCGTCGGGCGCGGCCGCGTGGGCTGCGGGGTCGGATGGCGTTGGTCTTCGGGACAGGCGCGCTGCTGATCTCCGGTTCGCCGGCGGGCAGCGCTTTCCTCGTCGCGCGGGCCTACCTCTACCGGCAGCAGGAGCAGTCCGCGGCCCGGTCCACCGGCATCGACGCCGTGTTCGTCGCCGACCGGCTGCGCAGCGCCACCGTGCAGGTGCCGGAGGTGTTGGCGGTGGTCGCCCCACAGGAGGGCGGGAAACTCCTGCTGTCGCGTGAGGGCCGTTGGTACGGCTCGGCGTCCACGGCCGCGCCCAGCGAGTTGCCCACGGCTCTTGTCACGCAGGTCCGAACCGGCCGGACCGCGGAGGTCGTCGTGACCCGCTCCGGTGAGCCGACGGTGATCAGCGGGACGCCGATGCCCGGCGGCGGCGAGCTGTTCCGGATCGCACCCCTGCGTGACCTGCAGGAGACGATCCGCATCCTGGAGCTGGTCCTGGGCGGCGGGCGGTGGTCGCATCCGCGGGCGGGATCGTGATCGGCAACTGGGCCAGCCAGCGCCTCGTGCAGCCGCTCAATCAGATCGCCTCGGCGGTGACCAGCCTGGCCGAAGGACGCTTCGAGACCCGGCTGAGCCCCACCGAGGACGCCGACCTGGACCGTATCGTCGAGGCCTTCAACACCATGGCCTCCGCGCTGAAGCAACGGATCGACCGCGACGCCCGCTTCGCCGCGGACGTCAGCCATGAGCTGCGCTCGCCGCTGACCACGCTGGTCGCCGCGGTCGACGTGCTGAGCCATCGGCGCCCGGAGCTGTCCGAGCGGGCCCAGCGCGCTGGACCTGATAACCGCTGAACTGGGCCGGTTCCGGGCCTTCCTCGACGGTCTGCTCGCCCTGGCCCGGGCCGAGGCGGCCTGAACTGCGAGCAGTTGACCCCGGTCTCGGTCGGCGAGATCGTGGCGCACGCCGCGCGCCGGGCCGGTTGCGATCTGCCCGTCGCCCGACCCGCGCAGGCCGACCTGGTCCTCGGTGACCCCATGCTGCTCGAGCGGGCATGCTTCAACATCGCCGACAACGCCAACCGCCACGCCGGTGGCCTGGCCGCGGTCGCCGTCGAGGTCAGCGACGGTCGTGTCCTGGCCCGCCTCGACGACCGCGGCCCAGGAATCCCCACCGCCGAACGCTCGCGGATCTTCGAGCGCTTCGCCACGCACCGCGCCGGTGGCTCCTCCTCCGGTACCGGCCTGGGCCTGGCCCTGGTCGCCGAGGCCGTCACCACCCATGGGGGGACGGTCCAGTACACCGACGCGGACAGCACTGGCGCCCGCTTCGTCATCGACCTGCCTGCTTGGCGGGGAAGCTGAGTCGACCCGTCCTGTGCACGCCGACCGTGGGTGCGGAGCACCGCTCGACCCGGCCCGGTCGGGGAAGCATCCCGTGTGAGAGCACTGACTTGGCAAGGAAGGTAGAGACGTTCGCGTTGCGAGGTCCTGGACCGCGGATCCAGGAGCCGACCGACGCGGTCATCCGGGTGACCTCGACGGCCATCTGCGGGTCCGATGTGCACCTCTACGAGGTGCTCGGCCCGTGGACACATCCGCGGGAGGACCCGGCCCGACGCACCGCTTCCTGACGTGGCGTCAGATCAGCCTGAGGTCCAGTCCTCCCTGCGGGACGCGCGGCCTCCGAGTCCGCCCCCGTTGCCCCCGACCGTTCCCTCGGCGGCGGACGACGTCCTGCGTCTGACCGAGGTCGCGTCGGCTCTGCCGGATCGGGCCGCCGGTCGGCCGGCGCACCCGGCGCATCGCGCCGGCGAACAGCCTCCAACCGCGCAGGTGGCCCGGCGGGTCCTCGGCGCCGGACGCGGCGAAGGTCTCGGAGCACGGCGTACCGGCGGGTGCGGGCGTTCGAGTTGGCAGTGGCGAGGAAAGGGGGTCCCCGTCCGTTCTCCTGCGGTGCGCGCTGTGGTCGGGAACGCCACCGACCGGGGTGATCAAGCCCGCGACGGTTTCGACCGGTGGAAGTTCGGGTGGGGCCGGACGGCTGCTGTCCACGCGTCCGGCCCCGGGACCGGACGCGGCCGGCCGATTGGCCGCGGCCCGGTCGACGGTGGCGTCCTGCCATGCGGCCACCGCTGTCCGGTTGTCGGCCTCTGTACCCCGACGACCGGCCCTGCTACCCGCGCTTCCTCGACGGTGCCGGAACGAAGCGATCCAACCATTCAGTTGGCTATCTCTCGTACACCACTGGAAGCCTTTCTTCACGAATACCGGTTTATGGTACGGCGCGAGGCGAGCTGTGCCGACGTTCCAGTTGGTTCGCCGGTGATTGTTCGGGTCAGGGTTCGACGGGGGTGGGTCGGTCACGGTGGTCGAGTCGGCGTGGGGAGGGGTCGGGTCGGTCGAGGTCGACCGGTTGTTCCGGGTGACCGATTCGGTGTGCGCGCAGGCCGGGCGTGTGGGTCCGGCCGCCGGTGTGGCGGTGCGGTTGCTGGGTCGCGTCCGGCGGGTCGTGGGGGCGGCGCCGGTGCTGGAGGAGGTGGAGGTCTTCGGGAACCTGCTCGCCGAGCAGTGCGACCGACTGCAGTCCCGACTGCGACAAGGGCCTCGGGTCCTGGCCGAACGCGGGCGGTGCAGCGTGCTTGTGGCCGACCTGCATCGTGAGCAGCGGTGGCCGGTCTTCCGCGCCACCGCGGCATCCCGGTACGGCCTGGCGGCCGTCCACGTCGAGCCGTTGATGTTCCGCGGCGGGCCGGCGATCGGCTCGCTGGCCTGGTACACCGACCGCCCGTCGGGCTTCAGCAGCCCGGCTGCCCTCGCACGCCGGCGCGAGTACGCAGCGCAGGTCACCGTACGCCTGCTCGCCACGTGGCCCGTAGGCCCCGCCGGCCGACGACCACCGCGATGACGGACCGCGATCCGCGACCTGCCCCATGCTGAGCCGTCGCCGACGCCGATCGGAACTGATGCAGCCTCAGAATGAATCCCCCGTGACTCCGCGGACCCGGCGGTCGCTCAGGGCCGGGTCCGGCCCGGGCCGGCACTACCCCTGCGACCGGTCGCACTTGTCGAGGCCGGGCGTCGGACACGCCCGGAAAGCGTTGTGACGATTGACTTTCACCGCACCGGTGCAGACGATTACAGGCATGCGGGGGCATGGATGGAGCCGGGGCTTTCCTCGGGCGGACCGGTCGGGACCCGGTATCGAATCTGCGATTCATCGACGGGACCCGATTTCGCCAACCGGTCAGCGACCTACGATCGCCGCGCCGGGCTCCACCGGTCCGAACATCGACGGCGGCGGTCGAGTCGCTCCGGGATGCGCCCGGCGGGCGGCCCTCCGGCACCCGGAGGGCGCAGAGAAGTCGCACGGCCCGGGCGGCGGCGTCGCCCGCTCGCGGCCGCGTGAGAGTTCTTGGCCACCGGTTCGGTGTCCGAGCCGATTCGACCGGTGAGGCTGGACGGACCAGGGGTGCCCGGGCGAGCACTCGCCCGGAACCGTCGATCCGGCCGGGTACCGGTCGGGCGCTGAACCGGGTTTGTGTCAGGGGGCAGGAGGAACTCGATGTCGATGTGGACCTCGGCGCAACCGCGCCTGCTGGAGCGCGCGGGTGGCGACCTCGACGGGGCCGGTTCGTGCCCGCGGTGCGGCACCGACCTGCAGTTGCACGCGGTGATCGTGGACGGCGTGGTACAGGTGTGCGACCGATGCCTGCACGAGGTGCCGTCCCCGCGGCTCGCGTGGCCCACCAGCGGGGGCCCGGTCGTGGTCCAGGCCGTGTGGGGCGGGGTGGTACTGGCCGACTCCTCGCAGACCGTGCACCTGGCAGGCGTCGCGTACTTCCCGCCCGGGCAGGTGCAGATGCAACATCTGGACGCCTCCGGGCGCGCACGGGTCGACCTGTCCCGCGGCGAGGCACACCTGTTCGACGTCCTCGTCGCCGGTCGACGGTGCGTGGACGCGGCGTGGCACTGGCCGCGCCCCTCGCCCCTGGCGACACATTTGCCCTACTGGATCGGATTCGGATCCGCGATCATGCTCACCGCTCGACCGGCCCGTCCCTGCCCCGATCGGCGCCCCGGAATTATCTGACGATGCGTCAGTTACTTCGCCTCGATGGCCCGGCGGGTAGGCGTAACCGACCCAGCGTCAGGACGTAGGGCCTCACGATCGTTGCCCGGGCCCAGCCGGGCGAGGGTGATGGCGTGCCGGCCGTAGCGGGCGGTGTCGGTGTCGTCGATGTGCAGGTGCCGCTGCGCGGCAGCGCTACCGGTGCGTGGAGACGTTGTCGTGGCCCTCGGACACGGACCGTGTCGCCACCGGCCGGTCGGGCGTAGTCGAGGGGCCAGGGCGGCTCGCGCCTCAACCGGTGGCGGCTTCCTTGCGGGCACGGCCGGGTTTGCTTCCGCGCAGAGGGGCGGCCGCCTCGTGCAAGGCGGTGCGCAGCTGGTCGATCTCGGTCTGCAGGCGGCGGTTCTCGGCCTCGAGCAGGAACACCTGTGCGATGCCGGCCAGGTTGAGTCCTCCGCCGAGCAGGGTGCTGATGCGGTCGACGACCTGCAGGTCGTGGTTGCTGTAGCGGCGGGTGCCGCCGGCGCTGCGGTGCGGCTCGATCAGCCGCCGTGCCTCGTAGGCACGCAGCATCTGGGCGTCCACGCCGGTAAGTTCGGCGGCGACGGAGATTCCGTACACCGGGCTGTGCTGCCCGATCTCCACTGTCTCTCCTACTGTCGGGTCCGGTCCCGGCCTCCAGGACCAGGTTCCTGTTCCACAGATGGTACTTGACATCCTGCCCACTGCCAACGTAAATCTATGTCTGTCAGAACAGATGAGTGCCCGAAGGGCACTGGGACAGCTTCTTTGACGGGGAGGCCACGATGTTGATGCGTACCGATTCCTTCCGTGACCTGGACCGGGTGGCCCAGCAGTTGCTCGGCGCCGGTGGGCCGCTGGGTACCTGGTCACGCCCGAACCCGATGCCCATGGACGCCTACCGGTCCGGGGACAGCTTCGTGGTCCGCTTCGATCTGCCGGGCGTGAGTGCCGAGGCGATCGAACTGGACGTGGAGCGCAACGTGCTCACGGTCAAGGCCGAACGACGACCCGGGCCGGAGACGGCCGAGGGTGTGGAGATGCAGGTCGCCGAACGCACCCACGGCGTCTTCTCGCGCCAGTTGTTCCTCGGCGACACCCTCGACACGACCAACATCGCCGCGGACTACCGCGACGGGGTGCTCACCCTGCACATCCCGGTGGCCGAGAAGGCCAAGCCTCGGCGGATCGCAATCAACGTCCAACCGGTCCTGCAGAGCACGCAGGTCGACGGCTGAACCCCAGAACCCCCCAGGTGCCCCGTCGCGGGTTCCGAGGGGAGCCCGGGCGCCCGGCGGCCGGCCGGGTCGCCCGGGATCTGACGGTTGACGGGACGGTGATCGAGGTGGACAACGCGATTCGGGAGCAGGACGCATTCCTGGACATCGTCTGCAACGACCCGGACCTGCTCGACGCCGAGTTCGAGGCGATCGTCGCCGGGTGGCGACACGAGCCGCCCGTACCCCCTTCGCGCTCGCCTCGGCCGCACCGCCGGGAGGAGCGTCCGAGCCGCAGGGCGCCCTGCGCCCGGCTGCCGCGGCGGCCGCGAGGCCCCTCGCCAGGGCGCCCGCACACGCGGCAGCGCGGTCCCCCGGGGGCGGGGGCGGTGCGGCAGCACCGCTGCAGGTGTCGGTGTCGGGGTGGACCCCGCAGGGCGAAGGAGGTGGGATCCGGGGCGCGACGGGCGACAGGGACGGGCCGGTGCGGCAGCCGGGGCCACGACCGGAACAGTTTCGGCACTCGCTCACGAGTTGCCACCGCCGTTCGCGGGGCTGTACCGGTCGGGCACAACCCCCGCACCGGCCCGCCCCGTCATCACCAGGGTCTGCCTTCGCCCCGGCGACAGAGTCCGGCACCAGCGGTTCTCCCCTTCGGTCCGCGGCCGGCCAGGCCAACCTCGGGTAGGTGCCGCCCCGGCTCGGTGGTCTCGACGCCGGGCTCGGCCTGCTCCTGATCGCACCGGCGGCGTGGGCCGGCAACCTCGACCGGGCTCCTGGCCTTCATCAGCACCCCGGGATCTCCAGCGAGCCCGGTCGAAGCTGCTCGTCGAACACCGCCACGCAGGACGGGCCAGGGAGCTGCTGGAGACGCAACGGCACCGGCGCAGCCCGGACGGCAGCCGCCCGAGATACCCCGGCAGCGACCAACGGGGCCGGCTCCAGGCTCACTGCCGAACTTGCCTGCCCACGCGACATCGAAGTAAATCTATGCTGTACAACATAGATAAATGATCGACGGCCCGCGCGGGGCGGACTCGACGTCCGGTGATCGACATTTCAGCGGAGCTCCTCGTGAACAGCGCAACGACGAATCGCCGGCGGTGGTCCGGTTCCCCCACACCCGAGGGTCCGGACCCGGATGTGGTGCGAGCACTGGATCGTGCCTGCCGCGACCTGAACGCGGACGAATGCGAGCGACGGGCGCTGTTCCGGGCCGCGATCCTCGCCTCCGGGCTGCGCCGCCAACCCCGCGGCCCTGCCTGTGGCCGGGCCGGGCCGTTCGCCCAGGACGAGTCCTGGGGCAAGGCCGCAGCCCGCAGGGACCCCTACGTCTCGGCCTCGGTCTTCCTCGAGGAAGCCTGGCGACTGCGCCCTGGGCCAGGCGAAACAGCGAGACTGGCCGATCGCGTGCAGCGTCGAGGCCGGCCTTGCGATACCTGCTCGCGGCCGGCCAGGCGCGCCGCATCATCAGCACGCTCGACACCACTCCCGCTTGCCCGACCATCGCCGGCCGGAGCCAACCCGTGCCCGCCGCGTCGGCCACCGAGGCCTGACACCACTTTCCATCCACCCGCAGGAAGGAGATTCGTTCATGCGTCCCGTCGCAGTCACCGTTGCCGGTGCTCTGCTGAGCGGAACACGGGCCCTGCCCAACCCCCGCCGGCCGCCGCGCCGACTCCGCCCGCCGGAGGACCCGGACCGGCGGTGAGCTGCCCGCAGTTGGCGAAACGGCCAAGGACGTCCCGACTGTCCGCGCCGCCAGAACCAGTTGCCGTCGACAGAGCTCGTCGTCGTGCGGCCGCGTCCAGCGATCGAGATATCGGTGAGGCGGGCAGCGAGAACCCACCCGGCCACCTCGGGTCCGTCGGTTACTTCTTCGCCGCGGTGGCCTCGCCGCCTTTTCGTCCGGCCTTCTTCTTCTGCGCGGTCGTTCCGCCCTGTTGCGACGACCCGTCGGATCCGGACTTCTTGCCCCCGTTGTGTGAAGCGTCCGGTGAGTTCGCGATCTTCGCGGCGCGTTCCTTCGACATGCCCTTGTCCTTCAACGCCTCGTACTGCTTCTCGTTCTTGACGGCCACGGTCTCTCCGATCCACGAGGGGAAACAGGTCTTTCCTACCCAGCCCGGCGCCACCGCAACTGTCGGGTCGTCAAGCTTCCCGACCAAGGTCACGCCGGCCTGTCACCGGCGTACAGGACCCCGGGACGCTGCTTTGCAGCTCGGGGGTTGCCGCTCGGGCTCAGCGCAACTGCGGTGCAGAGGCAGGCCCGGGTCAGCCGGGCAGCAGGACGGACGAGATCAGGTCCAGCGGTGCTGGACCTGGGCCGGGGTCATCGGCTGCCGGCTTTGGCGGCGGCAGCCGGATGGCCGCCGTGGCTGATCACAGCCTGCGGCTCCCGGAGAGCAACGCACAAGTCAACGGGATCAGCGCGCTCAAGAACTGAGGGACCCGCTCGTTACCGTTCACTATTATTTCACCGGGGCCCTCGTCGAGGCAGATCTTCACTTCTATCGAATTCCGCGAAGACCACGGCTCCCTGAAACGCGTCGTCACCTACCGAATGCGAAAGTCCCGGCCTCTAGTACACGGCCAACCTCGACGTGCTCGGTGGACGGATGGCTGCCCGGCACGCTGAACTGGTCGGGCTCCGCGACGGTGCGCAGCCGTGGAAACATGCCGACCTCCTGTCGATTGATGTGACCGGCGATCAGCGTGAACAGTTGGGCCACGGCCGGGGTCGAACCGGTTGTCGGCGGGGTCGGACTCGGCGAGGGCCTGCATCTCGGCCTCGAGGCGACTGCGGTGCGCCGCCTCGCACTCGACCAAGGTGTCCGCGCCCGGCAAAGGCAGGCCGATCAGCGGCAGCAGGAACCGCTCCTCCACGGCCAAGTGGCGGCGCAGCTCTGTGATCAGGTCGGCAGCCAGATGCCCGCGGTGGTAAATGTTCGCCGAGCAAGTCCCGGCATCGGAGCCGAGTTCGTCGAACAGCTACCGCAACCGCCGGTGACCGGCCCGCGGAACGTCGATGCCGTCACTCACGACTGTCTCCACAATCTTGACTCGGGCTCGGTTCCGGGCTGCCCGACCGCCGGTGTGAACCCCGTCGCCCTGGCCCGGCTCCACCGGAGCGGCGAACCCCTGCGCGGAGGGGGTGTGGTCAGCCTGCGGAGAATGCCTCGAGCAGTGCGGCGTTGAACGCCTCGAGGTCTTGCGGCTTGCGCGAGGAGACCAGCAGGTTCGGGCCGGCACTGCAAGTGACGACCTGTTCGTCGACCCAGGTCGCACCGGCGTTGCGCAGGTCGGTGCCCACGCTGGGCCAACTGGTCAGGGTCCGTCCCCGTACCACGTCGGCCTCGACCAACGTCCACGGGCCGTGGCAGATCACCGCAACCGGCTTGCCGGCCTCGAAGAACTCACGCACGAACCGCACCGCGGCGGGCACGGTACGCAGCTGGTCGGGGTTGGCCACCCCGCCGGGAAGCACCAGTGCGTCGTACCAGGCCGCCGAGGCCTCCTCGACGGGCTCGTCCACGGGGAAGGTGTCGGCGGCTTCCAGGTGGTTGAACGCCTGCACCTTCCCCGCCTCGGGCGCCACGAGCCGCGGCCGGCCGCCCGCGTCCTCGACGCACTTCCACGGCTCGACGAGCTCGACCTGCTCCACCCCCTCGTTCGCGACCAGGAACGCGATCTTCCTACCGGACAACGAATCGGTCATACCTGCTCCTGTTCCAATCGGGGCCGCCACCGGCCCGTTCGGTCATCGGTCGTCCCGTCGCCTACCCGGCCCCGGGGGCGGCGAAAGGTCCTCGCCCGCCGTTTCCGGTGGGTCCAGGGCTCAGAACAGGGGCAGAACCTCCGGCCGAGCGGCTCGAGGACTCCTCATCCGGGGCGGGATTCCAGGGCCGCGGGGCGAGGGCCACGGCTCGCGGTAGTCCCCTGCGACGGGCAGCTGGTCGTCGGGCGGGGCAGCCTGTCGGCGTGACGCCCCGTCAGACAGCTCCTCCAGCGCTTTGTGCGGCCGTGGTGGCCGACTGACTCGGGCCTCAGTCGATCGAGAGTGCCGCGACCAGTTCCCCTACCATCTGGTCGGGCAATTCGGCGCGAGCGATGTCGGCCTGCGTAATTATCCCGACCAGCCGGTGCCCGTCGATCACCGGCAACCGGCGGACCTGGTACTTCGCCATGATCGCCATGGTGGTGACGATCGGGTCGTCGGCCCCGATCGTGATCGCCTCTCCCGCAGCTAGCTCCCCGGCCCGGGTCGCGTTGGGGTCGAGGCCGGCGCCGACCACCCGCACGGCGATGTCACGGTCGGTCAGCATGCCCTTGATTCGCCCGTCAGTTCCGCAGATGGGAAGTGCCCCGACACCCAGTTCGCCCATCCGCCTCGCGGCCAGGGCCACCGAATCCTCCTCCCCGACACATTCGGCGCCGGAGGTCATGATTTCCCGTGCAGTTGTCATCACTCTTCTCCTCTGCTCGCTCGCACCTTGGTAGTGCGGGTGTTCGACGCTCGCCCCGATTAAGGTCCTCCGGCCCGAAAACGCGGCCGCGGGGCGCGGCTGGGGCCGCGGGTTGTCGGTTCGGGATCAGCCGTGGCCGTGCAGGGCGTCGCGGACGCGGTCGAGCATGGCGGCGAAGGGCCCGGCCAGCAGGTTCGCCGTGGGCGACTCCACTCCGGGGTGGGGTCGGGTCGGGGCCACCTGCTCGGCGAGTTCGACCGCCTTGCGCATGTGCTCCAACTCCGTCTCGTCCAGGCTCTGCTCGAGAACGGAGAACTCGTGCTGTTCCTCAGCGTTCGCGTGGGCCAGAACGTCGCTCTGGAATGCGCGGAAGGTGGACTCGAACTCCGCGGAATCCACGTCCATCTTCTCCAGTTCGCGCAGGACTTCCTTGGCCTTGTGCTCCTCGGCCAGCCGCTCATCCACCACAGCCTCACCGTCGGGCAGTTCCTTTCGGGCGCGCGGGTGAACGATGCGCTCCTCCGCGGTCTCATGCACGGCCAACATGCGGCGCAGCGCGGTGAACAGCTCGACCCGCCGCTCCCCGTGGGCGGCCCAGACCTGGTCGAACAGTTCCTTCACGCTTCGGTGCTGGTCCTTCAGAAACTCCACGACGTCCTGGGCGGTGTCGATCGAAGACGTAACTGCCATTTGCACTCCTCATCGGATAGGTCAACGGACAGGCGGAGGCCCGGAATGGCGATGCGGTTCCCCACCGGGGGCGTCGCGGAAACGGCACCGTGACGGCGAGTGGACGAACCAGAATCTGGGTGTGATTTCGAGGCGGGTTGCTCGGTCTGGCGACGGCTATTTCCTGGCCGCGGCGGTCGGCTTGCCACCCTTTCGGCCGGCTTCCTTCTTCTGCGCTGTCGTGCCACCCCGTGAACCGGACTTCTTCACAGCCACGGCGGGCCTCCAAGGCACTGGGTACCCCGTTGGGCTACCCCGCCCGACCGGCCCCCATGCGCCGCCCGGCCCCGCGAAAGCCGTAATTACCGCCAGTCAGGTCGACATCGGCGGGCTGCCCTGGCGACGACGGCGGTCCTACCCTGGGTCTCGCGCTGTCCGGGCACTGTTGCGGACTGACGTGTCCTGCCTGGCTGACGGACAGTCAGGTTTCGCCGGTGCGGCATCAGGGCAACCGCGCGATCAATCCCCCGGTCCCGATCAGCGCCCGAGCCGGTGGACCGCGGTGTCCAGCTTGCGGGCAGTCACCGCCAAGGAGTCCCGC
>DATASX010000073.1 GCA_036269075.1 Sporichthyaceae bacterium | reverse complement strand
CGATGTGCGCGGCTTGGGTCTGACCGGGTACCAGGCCGCCGAGTGGCTTCGTGACCGGTATGCCGTGGCTGTCGGCTCGGCGGACAGCTGCCGCATCGGCGCGCAGATCACCCACGGCGACGACGAGGAGAGCGAGGCCCGCCTGCTGGAGTCCCTCACCGCCTTGGTGCAGCGGCGGGCCGAGCCGGAACCGGCCCCACCGGTCGCGCTGCCCAGGCCCGGCGGCCTGGAGTTGCAGACCGTGATGCTGCCCCGTGACGCGTTCTTCGGGACGACAGAACAGGTCTGCCGTCGCGACGCGGTCGGGCGGGTCGCGGCCGAGATCCTCACCCCCTACCCGCCCGGTGTCCCGGCTGTGGCACCGGGCGAGGTCATCACCGCGCAGGTCCTGGACTATTTGGCCACCGGCGTGGCAGCAGGCATGCTGGTCCCCGACGCCGTCGACTCCTCCCTCGCGACCTTGCGGGTGGTGGCCTGACCGGTTTCCGTCCGCTGCGCGCCGTGCCGGCCCCGCGCGCCCGAACTGGCCCGCGTTCGCCCTAGGCGTGCGTGCTGCAGGCTGCCCGGCCCGGGGATCGGCTGCGCCAGGCTGGACGGCCAGGCTCAGCCGCGCCCGGACAAGGCATCGCGGGCCCGGTCGAGCATCGCGGCGAAGGGTCCGACGAGCAGATTGGCGGCGGCGGATTCCACCCCTGGGTGGGGCCGGGTCGGCGCTACCCGCTCAGCGAACTCGACAGCTCTGCGCATGCGCTCCAACTCCTCGTCGTCCAGAGTCCGTTCCAGGGCGGCGAATTCGAATTGCTCCTCGGCCTGCGCATGGGCCAGCGCGTCGTGTTGGAAACTACGGAAGGTGGACTCGAACTCCTCGGAGTCCGCATCCATGCCCTCCAGATCCTTCAGGATCTGCTTGGCCTTGTGCTCCTCGGCCAGGCGTTGCTCCACGATCGAGTCCCCATCGGACAATTCCTTGCGCGCGCGTGGGTGAACCACCTGCTCCTCGGCGGTCTCGTGCACGGCCAACATCCGGCGCAGGTGCGTGAACAGCTGCGCGCGCTGCTCACCATGCGCCGCCAGGACCTGGTCGAACAAGGACTTCACGCTCTCGTGCTGCTGCTTGAGGAAATCCACGACGTCCTGCGCGTTGCCAACTGTCGGTGTGCTCACAGCCGTTCTCCCGTCCGTTCGCCCGTCGCCAATGCCCGTACCGGTACGTCGGCACCGTCCCGGACGCTCTACCGCGCCGGGCCGATTCGATTCCGGTCCGACGGTGTGTCGCGCTCCCGGAATCCTGACAGTCGGGTCGGCAAGTTCCACTGATCGTCGCAACACCTCCGGTGATCGAGATGTGCGTACGGGAGTGTGGGTCTCGAGTCCCGGTGGCAGTTGATCGCGAGCGGCGCGGTCACGGTCCAGTGCCGGCAGGTTGGGATCGGTCGGAAGGCCGGTTACCGGCGGCGGGCCGAGCGGGGCTGTGTCGCACGCGGCGGGATTGAGAGAACCTGGCCACGACCGGTCGCAGTCGGTCGCGATCCGCGAATGGGCCCGCCGGAGCGGGCACACATCGCCGGCGACCGCGGCCGCGTCCCGGCCCACATCGTCGAGCAGTACCACGCACCCGACGCATGCCGACACGTCGTCCGGGCCTGTGCTCAGGGCGGTGCGGTGCCTCAGGGCGAGTCCGGCCGGGTGGTGTTGGATGTCAAGCCGGCCGGGTCGAGCGTGCCGTTGATGATGGCCTGGGCTGCTGCGGTGAGGCGGATGTTGTGGTTGCGGGAGTAGGCCCGCAGCCTGGTGAATGCCTCGCCCATCTCGACCCCGGCACGGGCGAAGATCACGCCCTTGGCCTGCTCGATCACGATCCGGCTGGTCAGGGCATGGGTAAGTTGTTCATTGACGCGTTGGGCCTCGGCGCCGGCGCGTTGTTGCAGGACGGCGATGGTGGCCAGGTCCGCGAGCGCTCGCGCGACCAGTACGTCGGCCTCACCCATCGGGGTCGGCTCGGTGCTGAACAGGTTCAGCGCTCCGATGGTGGTCTGCCGGATCCGTAGCGGTAGGGCGAAAGCGCCCTGGAAGCCGGCTTCGAGGGCGACCGCGGCGAAGCGGGGCCACCGGCCGCTCTCGGCGTGCAGGTCCTCGTGTGCGACCCGGTTTCCGGTGCGGAAGGCGTCCACACATGGGCCCTCCTCGGTCTGGAGTTCGAACAGCTCCACCAGCCGCATGGTCTCCGAGGAGGAGGCGATCAGGCGCAGCTCGCCGGCGGGGCCGGCGAGTGCTACGCCCGCGGCGGCCGCACCGAGCAGGTCCACGCATCGGTCCGTCAACCTGGTCAACACATCCACGACGTCGTAGTCGTCGGTCAGGACCTCGGCCAGATCCACCAGGGACCGGACCACCTCTGCTTCCCGGGTCATCTCAAACCTTTCCACGCAAGGAGCATTCCCGGTAATCGGGCCACTACCCCGGCGTGTACCGGTCCCAACCTCGACGTCCGCGCTCCACGGGGGACTCCTGCGTCCCGTTCCCGCCCCAGCGGCTTCATCCGAGGCGCAGCCGTTGGGCCACGATGTCTTCGGCGACCTCGCGCAGCGCACGGTTGTGGGTGAACGCGTAAGTCCGCAGCCGGATCAGCGCCTCGGTGACGGAGACCTCCAGCTGAACCGACAGCATGCCCGCCGCGTTGTGCGCGACGAGATGGAAATCGCCCTGCGCCAACTCCACGGCCAGGGTGTCCGGGGCGGCGACGGCCTGCACGTTCAGCACCCACCTGGCGATCACCTCGGCCATGACCAACGCGTCGGCGTGCTGGTCATCGCGCAGCGGCCCGGGTGTGTCGCGGTAGAGGTTGAGCGCACCCAGCTGGGCCGCACCCATGTGCAACGGGAACCCGAATACTGCGCGCGCCCCGGCCCGGGCGGCCGCCTCGGCGAAGGCGGGCCAGCGTGGGGTGGCGGGTCGGGCCAGGTCCGGCTCCGAGATCACCTGGCCGTGGTGGTAGGCATCCACGCAGGGGCCTTCGCCCAACATGTACTGCAATTCCTCGATCTGGTTGCTCACCGCATCGGTGGTGCACAACGTCCCGGTGGGCAGGTCCCCGGACATGAGCATCACCCCCGCCCCGCTCACCCCGATGACATCCCTGGCGACCTCACACAACCGAGCCGGGGCCCCGGCCCCCTCGGCGCCGGCGGTGAGCCCGGCCAGGATCCGGGCCAGGCGCCCGGGCTCCACTCAGCCACCTCCACCCCGGGGTGGGCGGTGCACAACCGCACCACGATCGCTCACGACTGCCGCCCAGGGCAGTGATGGGGAAGATACGGCCAGCGCCGCGAAAGGTTGCCCGTCGTGCCCCGCCGACCGGCCGGGCCGAGCGCATAGTGCATTGCCGACACGCATCGCCACACTCCCAAGGCTTTCGCAGGCCGGGCGGACACCCGGCCGAACGGCACCAAGGACCAGAGCGGCGTCGCAGGCCACCCTACGCGCCGAACCGCGGCCCGCGCTTTCACCGAAGCGATCAGTTCTCCAGCCGGGCCGCAGCCGCTGGTGCGAATCGGCTGCTCAGCCGGGGGCCCAGCGTCTGCTCGCCGTGGTGGCCCAAGCGCCCGCGACCACGGCGATCACGTAGTCGTCGTTTGGGGTCCGAAAACGGACTCCGTACGACGGACCTTCGAATACCAGCAACTTCCGAGCCCTCTCGAGGGCGCGCGGCCCGGTCAGAACGTCGGCCAGGCCAGGCCGGCCAGGAGGCCCGGGACATGAGGACCGTTGCAGGGCGCGTGGCTTACGGTGCCGATCGGTCAGCTGCGGCCGGTCTGCGGGTGGTCCCGGCGTAGGTCTCACCGACCATCTGGTCCGGTACGGCGCCCGCCACGTCGGCCAGGGTGATGATCCCCACCAGGTCCGTGCCGTCCACGACCGGTAGCCGGGTCAGTCGGTGGGTCGTCATGCGGGCCAGGACGGTCACCACGGGTTCGTCGGGGCCGGCGGTGACGATCTCGGACTGGGCGAGTTCGCCTACGCTCACCCGGTGCGGGTCGCGGTCGGTCGCGACGACCTGCAGCACGATGTCGCGATCGGTGAGCATGCCTTGCACGGTTCCGTCGGCGGCTCGGATCGGCAGCGCTCCCACGCCGTCGCGGGCCATGCGCCGCGCGGCCTCCGCGATGGAGTCGCCCCTCTGCAGATCGCTGACGATCGGGTTCATCAGCTCTCGCACGTTCGTCATGCCTGCCTCCGATGGTCTCGGTGATCGGCTGCTGCCCGTCGGTCTTCCCCACAAGCCCGCGGCCAACCGGACGTCAGCGTCCTGTCTCGCCCGGACCGCGTTGGCCGCCGACCACCTTGGACGCTTTGCGTGGTTGTCCACGGTTCGGCCGACGCGTAGTAGTGCGGTCGTCGCCGATGAGGCCCCAGCGGTGCAGGACGTGGTCCTCGCGCACCTGCTCGGTGGAAGAACCTGGGTGTCACCGTGTGACCGTCAGCCGATTTTCTCGCTACTGCACTGCCCTGGGCCCCTTGCGCGATTGCCGGGAGTCCGATTGCGATGACGGCGCTGCGCTCGGTGTGGGCGGTGACCTGCGCAGATCGACCCGGCCGCGCGGGCCCAGGCTCGCCGGTGGCGGGTCCAGGAGGTGCCGATCATCTTCGTGGAACGTGAACTCGGTATGACGAAGATGAGTCGCGCCGTAGTCGTGGAGGCTGCGTGACAGCTCGCTCGCTGGAGCCGTGCGGCACAGGAATGTGAATTCCCTTGCGATCGCGGCTGCCGTGCACAGACCCGGACACAAGGAAACTGACGCAAAGTCAGATTTATTGCGGCGACGTCGATCGGTGTTGGTCCTTTCGTAACTCCGCCGTCACACAGCCGAATTGTGTTGCCTGCAACAGGATCCGGGCCGTCGGCTACCCGGGCACGCAAGCAGCAAACTGCTCCGAACGGGTGATGCTCGGCGTGGCGTTTCGCTTGTGCCCGGATTCGTGAATTCTGACTGCTCCAACAGCGTGGATTCCCTTCCAAATGATGAATAGCCGCGTTCGCTAATTCGGCCCTATGCGATCGTTGCGCGCTTTCATAAGTTCAACGCGGAACACGAGATCCGGGCACGGGTGAAGACTTCCCGGGACTCGCGGATTCCAGACATGCAAGGTTTTCCGGGCCGAATACGGGGCGGTCCGATCGCTTCGCAGGGTGCGTGTCGCGCACCGGGGCGGTCGTGCGCAGACCCGTGTCCAGACCGGGGATAACTCGCCGAGTTTCGCGCGAACAGAGTCCGGATCGCCGGATTTGAAGATGAATTGTGGAAATGCACTCGTTCTGGAGGATGGCCGTGTCCACCGACCTGCTGCCCAGCCCGCCGTCGAACAAGGAGAAATACGCTTACTTCGGACGTAGACACCGCTGGATGCCGTTCTTCATGTTCGGCTCGTTCTGCGGCGTCATCCTCGCGCTGGTCAAGCTGTCGCTGAAGACCGAGACGACCCACCTGCTCTGGATCCTCGTGGTCCTGCTGTTCGTCTACGGCTACACCGGATTCCGGGCCTCGGCCTGGGGCCGCCGCCACGACCTGTGGGACCACCGGCAGCTGGTCGACCAGCGCACGCAGGGTGGCCCGCTGCCTTCCGTCGACGTGTTCCTGCCCTCCTGCGGCGAGCCGCTCGAGGTGCTGCGGAACACCTACGTGCACGTGGCTCGCCTGCACTGGGACGGTGAGCTGACCGTCTACGTGCTCGACGACTCGGCGCGTCCCGAGGTCGAGTCGATGGCACAGTCCTTCGGCTTCGAGTACTTCGTCCGTCCGGATCGGCCCCGGATGAAGAAGGCGGGCAACCTCGCTTACGGCTACAGCCGCTCGTCCGGCGACCTGATCCTGATCCTGGACGCGGACTTCGTGCCGCGCACGGACATGCTCACCGAGCTGGTGCCGTACTTCGACGACGACAAGGTCGGCATCGCCCAGTCGCCGCAGTACTTCGACCTGCACGAGGAGTTCAACTGGGTCCAGCGCTCCTCCGGCGCGGTGCAGCAGCTGTTCTACCGCTTCATCCAGCCGGCCCGGGACCGCGTCGACGGCGCGATCTGCGTCGGTACCAACGCCTTGTACCGGCGGTCGGCGCTGGAGGCCATCGGCGGCATGCCGCAGATCAACCACAGCGAGGACGTCTACACCGGCGTCCAGCTCATGCGGGTCGGCTACATCGTGCGCTACGTCCCGCTGGTTCTGGCGAAGGGCCTGTGCCCGGACACGTTCAGTGGCTATACGAACATGGTCTACCGCTGGTGCACCGGCTCGATCTGCCTGATGGTCGACTCGAACTTCCACAAGGCGCCGTTGCGCCCGGCACAGCGCTTGTGCTTCTGGGCCGGGTTCATCTTCTACGTGACCTCGGCGTTGAGCGTGCTCTTCGGGACGCTGCCCGGCCTGCTGATGGCGTGGTGCTTCCCGGAGGACGTCGGGCCGCTCAACGTCATCCCGCTGCTGCCCTCGATCGTCGCCTCGATCGTGGTCTTCCCGGCGATGTTCGGCACCCCGCGCTTCATCGAGCTGATCCGGCTCAACATCGTCTCCGGCTACTGCTTCCTGCTGTCCATCTGGGACTTCTCGCGCAACCGAACGGCGGCCTGGGTTCCCACCGGCGCGGTGAAGTCCAGCCCGGTCGAGCGCAAGGTGCGCTACGGGCTGATCTTCTGGGGCGGACTGATGGAACTGGTCATGTTCGCCGGGATCGGCCGCGGCATCGCCCTGTACGGCATCGGGGCCTACTGGGTGATGCTGCTGATGGCGATGCTCAACTTCTGGGCCTACCTGCCGCTCGCCCTGCCCGGCCAAGGGTTGGGTCGTGCTCCGGCAGTGCGCCGCCCCCGCCGCGCCCCGATTGCCGAGCCCGTTCCTGCCGTGCCCGTCGCGGGCTGAGCCGCACCTCCGTCACGAAGTCGAAAGGTCGCACGATGACGCTCGAATCGATGCCCTGCTCGCCCGTTCCCGGCCCCGGGCGGCCACCGCGGGTCGACGTCGACGACCTGCTCGCCCTCCTGCGCGGGGTTGAGTTGCCCGGACAGGTCGGGCGGGCGGAGGCCGACTCCAGAACGCCTGCGGTGGAGGCGGAGTCGATCCTGGCCTTCCTGTCGGCGCAGCAGACCGAACCGGCACCGACTGCACAAGGATCGATCTGGACGCCCACGACCACGGTGGCGGAACAGCCGCCCGCCCCGCCGAAACCGCAACCGCAACCACCGCAACCACCGACGCCGCAACCGCCGGCTGCGGCCGAGCCGGGCCCAGCGGCCGGGGAGCCGCGGCCGCCGGCGGAGCAACGGAAGTTCCGGCCGGACATCGAGGGCCTGCGGGCCGTGGCCGTGCTGCTGGTGGTGCTGTACCACGCGAAGCTGGCGAGGGTGACCGGTGGCTACGTCGGGGTCGACGTCTTCTTCGTGATCTCCGGCTTTCTGATCACCCGTCAGTTGTTCGAGACCCAGCTTCGCACCGGCCGGGTCCGCCTGGCCGACTTCTACCTGCGCCGGATCAAGCGCCTGTTGCCGGCCGCGCTGGTGGTCACGCTGACCGTGCTCGTCGCCGCCCGCATCTGGGAATCCACGATCGCGGCCAAGGACATCGCCCTGGACGCGATCTACACCGCGGTCTACGGGATGAACGTCCATCTGGCGGCCGAGGGCACGGACTACCTCAACGCCAACAAGCCGCCGTCGCCGCTGCAGCACTTCTGGTCACTCGCGGTCGAGGAGCAGTTCTACGTCGGCCTGCCGTTGCTGATCCTGACCCTGGCGGTCGTGCAGGTGCGTTACCAGCGCGGCACGTTGATCGGCCTGGTCGCGGCCGGCTCGGCATACTCACTGTTCCTCTGCGTGGTCACCACCTCCCGCTCGGCGCCGGACGCCTACTACTCGATCGCCACGCGGGCCTGGGAACTGGGCGTCGGCGCGGTGATCGCGCTGCTGTCCCCGCGCCTGGCCCGGCTGCCGTCGGGCCTGGCCTGCGCAGCTTCCTGGCTCGGTCTGATCGCGATCGCGGGCTCCGGGTTCTGGTACACCGACGGCACGCACTTCCCGGGCATCGCGGCCGCCCTGCCGGTCGGCGGCGCGGCCCTGATCATCGCCTCCGGTGTCCGGAAGGCCCCGCGCAGCGCCGAGGTCCTGCTCGGCCGGTTCGTCCCGCAGTTGATCGGCAAGGTGTCGTACTCGCTGTACCTGTGGCACTGGCCGGTGCTGGTCTTCGCGCCGCTGGTGATCGGCACCACGATGAACACGTCGCTGCGCGTGCAGGCCGTGTTCATCTCGCTGGTGCTGGCCGTCGCGAGCTACTTCCACGTCGAACTGCCCGCCCGTCGGCTGCCCGTTCGCAAGCCCGCCTGGGTGATCTCCGGGCCGGCGTTGGCCGGGCTGACTGTCGCGCTCGCAATGCTGTTCAGCTACACGCTGCCGAGCCTGACCGGCTCCGGCGGCGCGGCCGACTCCGCAACCCTCGCCGGTGCCGACGTCGCGCTGGTCCAGGAGACGCTGGCGAAATCGCTGCACACCAAGGATGTCCCGAGCAACCTGTCGCCGAGCCTGGCGCGAGCCGGTGACGACTACCAGCAGGCCCGGGACTGCTTCCAGGAGTACCCCGAGGTCAAGCTGCCCAAGGACTGCATCTTCGGCGACCCGCACGGCAAGAAGACCGTCGCCCTGTTCGGCGACTCCCACGCCGCGCACTGGCTCGGCGCGTTCGACAAGGCTGCCGCCAACGCGCACTGGAAGTTGCTGCTGCGGGCGAAGGTGGCCTGCCCGGTCGCCGACGTCAGCATCATCGACGACCACCTGAACCGCGACTACGCCGAGTGCACGCAGTGGCGCCATGCCGCGGTCGCCGACATCGTGGCCGCCAAGCCCGACGTCATCGTCGTCAGCCAGTCCGACGGCAACCCCGGCACCAAGGTCTCCGACGCGCAATGGGCGCAGGGAACCGCGGCGACGATGAAGCAGCTCGACCCGTCCGGTGCCCGGCGGGTGTTCCTGTCCGACGTGCCGCAGCCGCGCGACCCGATCGGCTGCCTGGCCGAGCACATGGACGCGGTCGACGAGTGCGTGGTCTCCTCCGACGCCGGGGAGCAGTACTGGCCGAAGCGGCGTGGCCTGGTCGCCTCCGCGGTCGCCGCGACCGGAGCGACCGTGGTGGACACCAATATGTGGGTCTGCAGCGGGGACAAGTGCCCGCCGATCGTCGGGAACATGCTGGTGTACAAGGACAACGGCGGTCACCTGACCAACACCTTCTCGACCTGGCTGGCCCCGGTGGTCCGCCCGCTGATCACCGGAACGAGCACCGGTACCGAGGTCGGCCTGGCAAGTGCGCTTCCCGCACTGGAGAAGGGCCTTTCGGTCACCGCGGTCCCGGGCAACCTCAAGCCCTCGGTCGCCAACGCGGCCAAGGACACGCCCGATTCCGGCAAGTGCCACCTGGACTTCCTGGACACCGACCAGGGCCCGTGCGTCTTCGGTGACACCAAGGCCTCGCGGACCGTGGTTCTGTTCGGCGACTCGCACGTCAACCAGTGGTTCGGCGGCTTCGACGCAGCGGCGAAGAAGCGGCACTGGAAGTTGATCAACTGGACCAAGGCGGCCTGCTCCGTCGCGAACATGACGGTCTACGCCCCGGACCTCAAGCGCGACTACACCGAGTGCGACACGTGGCGCAAGGACCGGATCGCGGCCATCAACGCGATGCACCCCGACCTGGTGATCGCCGGTCAGTCCGACGCGGTGCAATCCCTCACCGACGATCGGATCTGGGCGAACTCCACCGTCGACACCCTGCGGCAGTTGGCCCACCCGGGCACGCGCGTGACCATGCTGCAGGACAACCCGTACAGCCCTAGCGATCCGGTGGGTTGCCTCGCCAAGCACATGACGGACGTCCGACCGTGCGACTACAAGCGCGCCGACGGGTACGGCTATGCGCGTCCGGGGCGGGGCACCATGGTCCGCGACGCGGCCCGGGCGGCCGGCTTCGACGTCGTCGACACCGGTGCCTGGGTGTGCGGGGTGGACTCCTGCCCGGCCATCGTCGGCACGATGCCGGTGTACCGGGACAAGGGCCATGTGACCGATACGTACGCCAGTTGGCTGGCGCCGATCGTCGGGTCGTTGCTGCCGGCTGAGCCCGGCCCCGCGCCGACCAAGACCGCCGCGCCGCGGGCCAAGACCGACTCGGGGCGTACCAAGTGAGTGCCGCAGCGGCGACCCTGACCTCGACCCGGGCCACCCGGCCGGCAGCTCCGCCGCTCGGCCGACACCGCCGCAATCCCCCGCTGCGTAGGGTGAAACGGCTGGCGCTGGCGTTGGCAGTGCTCGGCGTCGCCGTGTTCGGGGTACGGGCGTTCACCTCGTCCGCGCCGCCGGACTGGCGGCTGGTCTGGCACGACGAGTTCGACGGCCAATGGGGCCAGCCCTTCGACCCGGCGTCCTGGCACGCCGACCTCGGTCGCGGGCTGCCCGGTGGACCGGTCGGCTGGGGCAACAACGAGGCCGAGACCTATACCGCGGACCCGGCCAACGTCGAGAAGGACGGTGCGGGGAACCTGCGCCTGACGGCGACCAAGGGCGGCGACGGGCAGTGGCACTCGGCGCGGCTGGAGACTGTCCGCAGCGACTTCGCCCCGCCCCGCGACGGCAGCATGAAGGTGGAGGCGCAGATCACCCTGCCCGGCGGGGGAATGGGCTACTGGCCTGCGTTCTGGATGCTCGGCGCCCAGTACCGCGACCACCCCGAGAGCTGGCCGATCCCGGGCGAGATCGACGTGATGGAGAACGTGGACAGCAACAGCCAGATCCACGGGACCCTGCACTGCGACACCCGACCCGACGCCCCGTGCCACTCGAAGCAGGGCATCGGCCACACATTCGAGCTGCCGGCTCCGGCCGGCCTGGCCGGGTCGCACCTCTACACGCTCATCTGGGACACCCATCCCAAACGGCTGCGCTGGCAGGTCGACGGGCAGACCTACGGCGAGATCACCCCAGCCGTCATCGGCAGCAAGGCGTGGGACGCGACGTTCTCCCACGGCTACTTCCTGTTGCTCAACCTCGCCGTCGGCGGGGACTGGCCCGGCCAACCCAACCAACTCACCATTCCGGGGGCTTCGATGTCTGTCGACTACGTCCGTGTCTGGACCGCGCTATGAGCGAGCTTGCGAGTGAATCAATGTCACCGTGCCAACCACCATCGAGCCCGCGCGCACGGACGGAGGCACGCCGGTGAGCGCCCTGCTGAAGGCCGTGATCCCGGCCGCGGGACTGGGCACCCGCTTCCTGCCTGCGACCAAGGCGACGCCGAAGGAGATGCTCCCGATCGTCGACAAGCCCGCGATCGAGTACGTCGTCGAGGAGGCGGTTGCCGCCGGTCTGTGCGACGTCCTGATGATCACCGGCCGCAACAAGCGCGCGCTGGAGGACCACTTCGACCGCAACTACGAACTCGAGGCGATCCTCGCCGCGAAGTCCGACAAGCCGACGCTGGCCAAGGTCCGTGCCTCCAGCGAGTTGGCGACGATGCACTACGTACGGCAGCGCGACCCGCGCGGGCTCGGCCACGCGGTGCTGTGCGCTGCGCAGCACGTGGGCGACGAGCCGTTCGCGGTCCTGCTCGGCGACGACCTGATCGACCCACGGGATCCCTTGCTGGATCGGATGATCAAGGTGCGGCAACGTCGCGGCGGCAGCGTGATCGCGTTGCTGGAGGTGCCGCCGGACCAGATCGGGAGGTACGGCTGCGCCGCGGTCGTGCCCAGCGGCCTGGACGGGATCCTGCGGGTCACCGACCTGGTCGAGAAGCCCGACCCCGCGGTGGCGCCGAGCAATCTGGCGATCATCGGCCGCTATGTGCTGGAGCCGGCGGTGTTCGACGTACTGCGCCGCACCGCGCCGGGGCGCGGCGGGGAGATCCAGTTGACCGACGCGCTGCGCTCGCTGGCCGTCGGCGACGGCGGCGGGCCCGTGCACGCAGTGGTCTTCCAGGGACGCCGCTACGACACCGGCGACCGTGCCGACTACCTGCGCACGGTGGTCCGACTGGCCTGCGAGCGCGAGGATCTGGGCCCGGAGTTCCGCGACTGGCTGGCCTGGTTCGTCGCTGACGAGATGCAGAACTGTGTCGCGGAGCAACTGGTCGGCGCGAGCGCGGCGCGCGGTGTCGCCTCGCCGATCCGGACGCGGTTGGCCGGGACCTACATCCAGGTGCCCGGGCAGGCCGTCCGGTGGGGCAGGTGAGCGGGACGCCGTGGGAGCGCATCGTCTTCGACCGCAGCGCCGCCGGATCGGTCGGTGGTTGCCGCTGCGGTACACGTCCTTGGCGGCGGCAGCAGCCGTTGCGGTCACCATGACCGGCCCGGCGCCGTCGGCGCTGGCCACCGCCCGTGACCCGCGGGCAAGCACTGTCGCCCGAGCGTTGCGGGGTGCGGCCCGCGATGTCGGTTCGGACCGGGTGTTCGGCCTGTCCTCACCCGGCCTGGACGGCGGCCTGGCGACCGCGACCGCGACCACGATGGCGTTGGGGCGTTCGCTGGGGGTGCTGAACTTCTACGAGGCCTGGTCGCAATTCGGGCCGTTGCCGGTCGATACGCTGAACGCGATCGCGCAACGCGGCACCCTGCCGGAGATCACCTGGGAGCCTTGGGACCCGAACCGGCACGCCGCCCAGCCGGACTACACCCCGGACCGAATCGCCTCGGGAGCCTTCGACGACTACATCGACTGGTGGGCGAAATCGGCCGCCCGGTACGGGAAACCGCTGCTGATGCGGTTCGCCCACGAGATGAACGGCACCACGTACCCGTGGGCGCCGGCGGTCAACGGTGGCGGTGCGGAATCGTTCGTGGCGGCCTGGCGGCACGTCCACCAGCGATTCTCGGCCGCCGGGGCGACCAACGTCATCTGGGTCTGGAGTCCCAACGTGACCATGGGTCTGCCGACCCCGCTCAAGTCGGTCTGGCCCGGCCGCGACTACGTGGACGTCGTGGCCGTGGACGGCTACAACTATGGCGCCGACCACCCCGACTGGGGCGGTTGGAACCAGCCGCACCGGTTGTTCGCCGCGACCATCCACCAGGTCGAGCGGCTCGCGCCGGACAAGCCGTTGTGGGTCAACGAGACCGGGTCGACCGAGCACGGGGGCGACAAGGCCGCGTGGATCACCGACCTACTGGCCTACCTGCGAACCACCCGGGCGACCGGGCTGGTCTGGTTCGACTTCGACGTACCGGGGGAGCCGGATTTCCGGCTGGCCAGTTCCCCGCAGTCGTTCGCAGCGGCAGCGGGCTCCCTGCGGGACTGGTGAAACGTCGGCCGGCGAGGGATCTGACCACACATCAGATTCCTCGTCGGCCGGCGGTCACAAGCTGCCCAGGGCCAGGCCCAGCGCCGCCGCCCCAGCACCGAGGGTCAGGCTGCCTGCCATGTTCAGGACCGCCCCGGCACCGGCGCCGGACTCGAACAGCGCCACCGTCTCCCAGCAGAACGTCGACCAGGTGGTGAACCCGCCGCACAGCCCGACGCCGATCACGGTGCCGAGCGAGGCGTCCATGTGGTGCCCGGCGCCCGCGGCGGTGACCAAACCGAGCACGAACGTCCCGATCAGGTTGATGAAGAACGTGCCGAACGGCAGCCCGGTGCGGTGCCGGGCCTGCACGAAGCGGTCCATCAGGTAGCGCGCGACCGCGCCGGCCGAGGCGGCCAGCGAGACCCAGACGGCGAGCATCATCGGCCGCCGCCTCGACCCAGGGGCACGGCGCCGACGACTCGCCGGCCGACGGCCAGCGTCGCCACGACCACGGCCAGGCCGGCTACCAGGCTGAGCGCCACGTACTCGGCGGCAATGCCGCTGTGGCCGTGGTGCACGAGTTGGTCGCTGCTGACGGCGACCGAGGAGAACGTCGTGTAGGCCCCGCAGAACCCGGTGCCGAGCAGGGGCCGCACGTAGGTCGTCGGCGGCAGGACCTCGAGCGCCAGCAGCAGCACGCAGGCCAGCACGAACGCCCCGGAGGTGTTGATCGCGAAGGTGGCCGCCGGGAATCCATCGGTCCGGGTGGGCCAGGCCTCGCCGATCGCGTACCGCGCCAGGCCGCCGGCGAACCCGCCGACCGCGACCGCGACCAGCGGCGCGACGCGCAACCGGGGCGGCGGAGCACCGGGCGGTGCGCCGGCCGCGACAGCGTCGAGGTCGGGGTCGATCGGCAGAGCGAAGGGAGCCCGCTCGGGAGCGGCGGTCGGTTGATCGCCGGGAACCGGAGGCCGTCGCCAGGGCGGACGTCGGAAGGAGAATCTAGGCAGCACGGGACCCTGTTCCTCTCGGACCAGGGACCGTTGGCCGCCCCTAAGGGCGACGGTTCATTCGGCGGGCCCCACCGCCGCTCAAGATCGGATAATACCTGCGGCCCGGTTCGTTCGGAACGTCGTCCGCGAAGGATCGTCCCGGCAGCTGACGTGCGCCACTCTGGTCACGCTGAACTCGGCAAATGCGTGCCGGTGCGGCTAAGCTGCCTCAGAATCGCCGGTCCCAGCAGGAGTGATCAAGCGCGGCTCGGGGTATACCGCCGCCGACCGATACAGAGCTACCGTGGATTCCTGAAAATTCAGGGACTATCCGGAGCCCACGGCGCGGTGCTAGCTTCCAGCCTTCACTCCGGAAGAACCCCCGGGACGCTGCCGCGTCCGGGCCGGGACAGGTCCGGAGTCGGAGCCCAGATTCAGAACCGGTCGATCCGGCACCTGCCGGGTCGTCCTGTGGAGACGGGAGGCCGTTTGGTGCGCTTGGTGCATGCCCTTGCCGGGCCGGCCGCGTTGGTGGCGCTCGTGCCGATGCTCGTGATCCATCCAGCCGCGGCGTCCGCTGCCGGCCTCGATCAGTGCGCCAGCCACAAGGTGTGCTTCTGGAGCAAGCCCGGTTTCCAGGGGCTGCCCCAGTTCGACGATGCGGATCCGAACTCCGACTGCGCGGGCATGGACCACGTCCAGTCGGTCTGGTACCGCGACGGCTCTCCCGGGGTCGTGCTGGAGCTCTGGCACGACGCGACCTGCGCCGGCCCGCCGGACGCCGTGTCGGTGCCCGGCTGGAAGGCCGACGACTTCGTCGTCGGCAGCTACAAGCTCGAGGTGCACGCCACGGTGACGCCCGCCGCGGCCTTCCCGAAGCCGACTCATCGAGGTGACTCATTGAGGTCACAATCGGCGCGCGGCGTCTTCGCCGCGGCCTGACGCTACGTCAGTTCGCGTCGCCGAAGTCGTCGAACTTGATTCGCAACAGCGGCACATCGGCGTCCAGCAGCCGGGAGATGCTGCCGCGGATCATCGCGCCGGACCCGGCGATCAGCACGTCGTGATCGGTCCACTCCCCATGCCGCAGCGCCACGTCGACGGCGAGCCCGCGCTCGCCCGGGTAGTTCGCGTCCTCGGAGACCGCCGGCACGACGGTCAGCCACTCGTGCTCCCGCGCGAACGCGTTCAGCGCCGGCAGGTCGTAGAACTCCTCGCTGTGCCGGGCGCCCATCACGAGGAACACCCGGCGGTACCAGTTCCACCGGGCCATGTCCGCCAGGATCGCCTTCATCGGGCCCAGGCCCGTGCCGCCGGCGAGCATCAGCATGTCGCGGGTCGAGGTCCGGTCGGCGATCATCGTGCCCATCGGGTGTCCGAGGCGCACGACGTCGCCGAGGCCGGCCTGGCGCACCAGCGCGGTGCTGACCCAACCGGCGTCGATCTTCTTGACGTGCACCTCGATCAGCCTGTCCGGCCGGGGAGCGTTGGCGATCGAGTAGTACCGCCACACCCGGGGCCACCAGGGCGTCTCCACCGAGACGTACTGGCCGGCCTGGAAGGGCAGTTCCTGATCGGGGCGCAGAGTCATCACGGCGGTGTCCGGGCCCCGCAGTTCGTGGTGCACGACCTCGGCCAGCCACCAGTCCGGCGTCTGGTCCGCGGCCGAGCGAGCCGCGGCGATCATCGTGATCGCGATGTCGGAGAACGCCGCCACCCAGGCGGCCTCGACCTCCGGCGTCCAGACGGCCGGCCCGGCGTGCCGCTTCAGCGACCACAGGAACGCTCGGCCCATCGCCTCGTAGTGGCCGGCCTTGACCCCGAACTTGCGATGGTCGCGGCCGAGCTGCTCCAGGAAGCCGGTCATGGAATCGGGTCGGTCCCAGCCGTGGACGATCCGCACCAAGGCACCGAACAATCGATTCCGCTGCACGTCCATCGCCGCGGGGAACAGCGCACGCAGGTCCGGCGCCTCGACGAACATCCGTGCGTAGAAGTCGGCAGCGACGCGATCGGCCATCGGTTCGACCGATGCGAAGCTGTCCTTGATCAGGTCGTGCCGCTCCACCGCCATCACCCAGGTTCTCGTCCTTCTTGCGCCGTCCGGCCCTCGGCCGCCGTAAGGAGTCGCAATTTTGACTATAGAGCCTCGTTTTTATTCTGCCGGCCGAACTGGTCCGTCCGGGCCGCCGGATCGCACCCGATTGCGGTAGAAAACACCTCATGACGCCGTCAGGGTTGACCGACCCGGTCTGGTCGCAGCGCGCCACCGGCAGTCGCGGGCGGGTGCTTGCGGCGGTGCGCGCCGCGGCCGAACCCCTCGGGGTCCGCGAGGTCGCCGCGACAACAGGTTTGCACGTGAACACCGCGCGATTCCACCTGGAAGGCCTGGCGACGGCGGGGATGCTCGACCGGGTCGAGCAATCCCGGCCGACCCCGGGCCGCCCGCCGGTCGGTTACACCGCCCGGGCGACCGGCACGCCGGGAGCCCGCAGCTACCGGATGCTCTCGGAGATGCTCACGCGGACGCTCGCCGAGGTTCCGGACGGCGCGGCCGCGGTGCGGCGGACCGGCGCGCAGTGGGGCGCAGCCCTGGTGGCCGACGCCGACCCGACGCAACCCGCGACGCAGACCTTGCTCGAGTTGCTCGGCTCCATCGGGTTCGAGCCGACGGTGCGCCGCCGGCGCGGCGGCGTCGATGTGGAACTCGGGCACTGCCCGTTCGCGGAGGTCGCCGGGCGCAGTCCGGACGTGGTCTGCGAGCTGCATGGCGCGCTGATCTCGGGGGCGCTGGAGGCGTTGGACACCGACCTTCGACTGGCCGACCTCGAGCCCTTCGCCAGCCCGGACCTGTGTGTCGCGCGGCTGCGTCGGCGAACTGACTGACCGTCAGTTCAACTCAGGCGCCGCCGATGCCGGTCAGGTGCACCGCGGCCAACGCGGTCGCCCCGACCAGGAACCAACCGGCCAGGCCGACGAACAACGCGGGCCCGCCCGCGCGGGACAGCACCCGCCGGTGCATCCCGGTGCCCAGCCCGACCAGGGCGGCCACCAGCAGGATCTGCTGCGCGTGGATCAGCGCCGCGAGCGTCCCGGCCGGGACCACGTTCATGCTGTTCAGGGTCACTGCGGCCACGAAGCCGATCAGGAACAGCGGCAGCACGGGCGGGCGGGGGCCGGTCGCCGCCGCATCCGTTCGTCGCCGGGCGCGGTAGCCGAGTGCCGAGACCAGCGGCAGCAGCAGCGCCACCCGCGACAGCTTGATCACCATCGCGACGGCCAGGGCGCCGGGGACCGCCTGCGCGGTGGCCACGGTCTGGCCGACGTCGTGCACGCTGGCGCCGACCCAACTGCCGAACTGCAGCGTGTTCAGGTGCAGCGGGTGGCGCAGTGCCGGGAGCACGAAGATCGCCAGGCTGCCGCACAGTGTCACCAGCGCGACCGCGACCGACACGTCGTCCTCGTCGGCCTCGGCGGGAGAGCGGACCGCGGCCACGGCCGACGCGCCGCAGATCGAGTAGCCACTGGCCAGCAGCAGCGACCGGGCCGGCGGCAGGCCGAACAGGCGGCCGAGCAGCAGCAGGCCGGTGAAAGTCACCGTGACCGTGCCGAACACCAGCCCGGCGCCGGCCGGGCCGACCGCGCGCAGCGTCGAGGTGGACAGCTGGAACCCGAGCAGGACGACGGCCAGTCGCAGTAGTCGGTGGCCGGCGACGTGCGTGCCCGGGCGCAGCTTGTCGGTGTGCAGGCCGAGGTTCGACAATGCCGCGCCGAGGATCACCGCCAGAGTCGCCGGGTTGATCCACGGGATCATCCAGGCGCCCAGGAACGCGAGCCCGGTCGCGGCGCCGACCACGGCCAGGCCGGGCAGCGCCACGATCGCGGCGGGAACGTGATTGCCGTGACCGGCGGGGCAGTCCGGCCGGCAGCGGCTGATCGCGCGCCGCCCGGCCGGGTGCGGCTCGGTCGAGTGGCACGCGGTTTTACGTGGGACGCCGGCGGTTGCCCACCCGATGTCCGGCAACGATTTCACGGCGCCTCCCCCTAATGTACGTACAAAGTGTACGGTCAGGAGTGAGCCTGGGGTCAAGCGTCAGGCGAAATCGCGCGTGTGATGTGGACGACGAACTCGCCCGGCCCGTGCCCGTGCCGGCACGGAGCGGACGGGTCCGGACGAACGGTGGGGTCGGTGGGTCAGTGCTGCTGACCGCGGACCACATGGCCGCCGGGTTCGACCGTGGCCCCGACGTCGTCGCCGGCCGCTCGGGCGACGTTCTCGACGGCGTCGGCGTCCAGGCCGGGATAGCGGGCATCGGCCCGCTCGGCGCGGTGGGGCTCGCTGTGCGTCGCCGCGGCGCGGTTGTTGGCCCGCGCGATCACCGCGAGCATCGCGATCATCGCGATCGCGATGATCACCACCAGGACAACCGTGCCGGTCGCGGAGAGATTCATCGTTTCGCGCTCCTTGCCAGTTCGTTGCGGGTCACTTCCGGTCTACCCGGCCCGGTGGTCGGCCAACCGGTGGCGGTGCCCGGTTGGCTCCTGCGGTCCCGGGGTAAGCCCTCGGGGAGTGGGTGGATCGAACCGGAGGAGTGGCACGAGATGGAGTTCCTGACCGACGTCAAGGTTCTGCGCGAGCGCGCCCGGGAACAGATCGAGCGGGGCCCGATCACCGAGGCCTACGGCGCCGACCGGGAGCGGGTCGTCGAGGTCCTCAACGAGGCGCTGGCCACCGAGATCGTGTGCACGCTGCGGTACCGGCAGCACTTCCACGCGGCCACCGGGCTGAACGCCGAACCGGTCGCGGCCGAGTTCGCCAAGCACGCCGCGGAGGAGCAGGACCATGCCGACCGCCTGGCCACGCGGATCAGCCAGCTCGGCGGCGTTCCGGACTTCAACCCCGACTCGCTGACCGCCCGTTCGCACGCCGAGTACGTCACCGCGCCGGACCTGATCGAGATGATCAAGGAGAACTTGATCGCCGAGCGGATCGCGATCGCGTCCTACACCGAGATCGTCCAATGGCTCGGCGACAAGGACATCACCACCCGCCGGCTGTTCGAGGAGATCCTCTCCGTCGAGGAGGAGCACGCCGACGACATGATCGGCTACCTCGAGAAGATGCGCTGACCTGACCTGACGGCCTCAGCCCAGGCGGTCCCACAGCCGGATCCCGCCGAGCAGGCCGGCGGAGTTGTCGACCAGGCTGACGTCGGCGGGCAGCCGTAGCGTCAGGCGAGCGGCATTGCCGCCGCCGAGGTACAGGTGGTCGAAGAATGTCAGCGCGCGGATGACGTCGATCGCCTCGGCGACCCGCTCCTGCCACTTCCCTTGGCCGGCCTTCTTCCGCGCGGCCTCGCCGAGCACCTCGTTGTAGGTCCGCGACTTGCGCAGCGGGTGGTGGGCGAACTCGAAGTGGGGGAGCAGCTTCCCGTCGAGGAACGTGGCCGTGCCGACGCCGGTCCCGAGCGTCACCACGACCTCCAGGCCCTTCCCGGCCACGACCGCGGAGCCCTGCACGTCGGCGTCGTTGGCGACCCGGGTCGGGCGGCCGAACTTCGACTCGATGTGCGCGGCGAGGTCGTAGCCCGACCAGGCCGCGGTCAACTGCTTGCTCGGCTTCCCGCCCGGCCCGGCGGGTGAGACGAAGTGCGGCGCGGACAGCACCTTGCCGTCCCGGACCATGCCGGGGAAGCCGACCGAGACGCGGTCGTAGTGCTCGACGGGCGCGACCAGATTGTGCAGCCTCTCGACCAGTTGGCCCGGCTCCATCGGGTAGGTCGTGGGCACCCGGACCCGCTCGTGCAGCAATTGGCCGGAACTGTTCAGGACCGCGGCCTTCAGGCCGGTGCCGCCGACGTCGACCGCCAAGGTGATGGGATTGTCCATCTGATCAACCTAACGGGGGAGGGCCGCCGCGAACCTGGCGCGGGCGTGGGTGAGACTGGCCGGTCATGGACGCCTGGAGAACCGTGGGCGACGTGGTCGCCGTCGGCGTCGGCGCCACGGTGGTCGGCGCGACGTTGCTGTCCGCGGTGATGACCGTGGTGGTGCCCCGGGGGGTGCCGGTCCGCCTGACCCGCTGGGTGTTCGCGTTCTTCCGGCGCGTGTTCGGACTGCGTGCCCGATTCATCGACAGCTACGAGGAGCGCGACCGGGTCATGGCGCTCTACGCGCCCGTGTGCCTGATCTCGTTGCCGATCGTCTGGTTGGCGATCACGTTGGTCGGCTACTCAGGGGTGTTCTGGGGCCTGGAGGTGCGGCCGTGGCGAGCGGCGTACAGCGTCAGCGGGTCGAGCCTGCTGACGCTCGGCTTCGCGGAGTCGGCGGGTGTGGCCCGGATCGCCCTGGAGTTCAGCGAGGCCACCCTCGGCCTGATCCTGCTGGCCCTGCTGATCACCTACCTGCCGTCGATGTACGCCGCGTTCTCGCGCCGCGAGGCGCAGGTGGCGATGGTGGCGAACTTCGCCGGCCAACCGCCGAGCGCCGGCGAGCTGATCGAGCGGTTCTGGGTGCTGGAGGACATCGACCGGCTGGACGCGGACCTATGGGCGACCTGGACGTCCTGGTTCGTCGAGATCGACGAGACCCACACCTCGCTGTCGGCGTTGCCGTTCTTCCGTTCCCCGCAGGCCGACCGCTCGTGGATCACCGCGGCCGGGGTCGTGCTCGACAGCGGCGCGCTCCGGGCCTCCACGCTCGACCTGCCGCGCAGCCCGGCCACGGAGCTGTGCATCCGCAGCGGCTACCTGGCGCTGCGCAACATCGCCACATTCTTCGGCATCGAGCACGACCCCGACCCGTGCGCGGAGGACCCGATCAGCGTCACCCGCGCCGAGTACGACGCGACCTGCGATCGCCTGGCTGAATCCGGGGTGCCGTTGAAGCCGGACCGGGACCAGGCCTGGCGCGATTTCGTCGGCTGGCGGGTCAACTACGACACCGTGCTGATCACGCTGGCCACCCTGGTGATGGCGCCCTACGCGCCATGGATCTCCGACCGCTCGCCGCGCTTCCCGGCCCGGCGGGCCAACGGCGGGGTCCGGGTGCGAACTGACGGGCCCTCAGCTCGATGGGGTAAATAGCTCGACGGGATCAGTAGCCGGCCAGCAACGAACGGACCCGCCGCAGCTCCTCCGGGCCGACGTCGCTGCGCCAGCGGCCCGGGTCGGCGGTCCGCCGGCCCCACAGCATCAGCGTCCGGGCCGCGGCGTCGGTCTCCAACGTGGCGGGCCCCTGGGCCGGGACCAGCTCGATGCGGGTGCCGGCCCGGTCGGCCCGCACCAGCACGTCGTCGGTCCCGGCCACCCGCAGCCGACCCTCGACCGGGCCGGCGCCTGGCTCCAGCGCCGCCGAGCCGCGCACCAGCCCGGTCCAGGCCACCTCTTCGTCGGGGTCGTGCTCCGCGGCGGCCTGAGCCACCTCCGACAATTGGTCCAGGCGCCGCTGCAACGCCGTCCACAGATCAGCAGCGTCCATCGCCCGGTAGCACGCCTCCCGTTACTCGAACGGCCGGGTGCGGACGGCCCGGCCCGCCAGGTGCTCGGCCAGCACCCGCGCCAACTCCTCGGCGTTGCCCGTCTGGTGGACGAGGATGTCGCGGGCGGTCCACGCCTCGCACCACGTCCCCGAGTCCGGTCGCCGGGCCGACACCGCCGACGCGAACGCTTCCCACTCGGGCAGGACCTCGACCGTTCGAGTGGATACCGCCGGCATGCCCACCTCCTGGGATCGGTGATCGCCGGAGGACTACCCCAACCTTCCGGGCGTACTGCGGCGGGCCAGGGCCACGGCGATCGCGGTGGTCAACGGCACGGCCAGCACCAGGCCGATCGAGCCGGCCAGCGTGCGCGCGATCTCCTCGGCCAGCGGCTCGGAGGTCAGCACGCTGGAGGTCGGCTGGTGCGAGATGTCGATGAGCAGCAGGATCGGCAACGCCGCCCCGGCGTAGGCGAAGACCAGCGTGTAGACGGTCGAGGCGATGTGGTCGCGGCCGATCCGCATCGCCGAGCGGAACAGCCGGGCCGTCGACTGGGCCGGGTCGGTGGCGTGCAGCTCCCAGACCGCGGCGGCCTGGGTGACGGTGATGTCGTTGAGCACGCCGAGCGAGGCGATCACGATCCCGCACAGCAGTACCGCGGGCAGGCTGATCTGCCCGGCCACCGCGGTGAGGTACTGGTCGTCCTCCCCGGAGACACCGGTCAGGTGGAAGCCGTTGACCGCCCAGGTGCCCAGCCCGGCGGTCACCGTCAGCCCGAGCAACGTCCCGAGCAGCGCCGTGCTGGTGCGGACCGAAATGCCGTGCGCGGCGTAGACGACCGTGAACATGATCGCCGCGCCGCCGACCACGCCGACCAGCAGCGCCGGCCGCCCGTCGAGCAGGGCGGGCAGCACGAACTTGGTGATCACCAGCGCGGAGACGCCCAACCCGACCAACGCCGCCAGTCCGCGCAACCGTGCGACGACGACCACCACCAACGCGAACAGCACGCCGAGCCACACCATCGGAGAGCCGCGGGCGAAGTCGGCGAAGGCGTAGTCGGCCTTGGTGGTCTCGCCGGGCTGCGGCGGGAAGCGGGAGACCAGCAGGTCCTCGCCGTGGCTGATCCCGGTGCGGTAGACCTCGGGCTGCAGCAGCACAGTCGCCGCGTCGCCCTTGGTCGGGCCGCTGGTGATCCGGACGTTGGCCTGCCCGCAGAGCACCTTGGTCGGTTGCCCGTTCGGCCCGATGCTGCTCCCGGTCCCCTCGCACTGGTAGGGGTTGGTCGAGAGCACGCGGGCGTGCACCAGGTTCGCGGGTTGGTCGCCGGGCAGGTCGGGCAGCGACGGGGTGGCGTGCCGCGGCCACAGCAGCGCCATCGCGACGATCGTCAGGGCGGCGAAGGCCACCATCGAGCCCCACAACGCGGCAGCGGCGCGGCCCCGCAGGCCGACGTCGGAGCCCCCGTGTCCGTGGCCGTGCCCGTGGCCGGCCTCGGGGCGCCGTGCCCGTCGGCCGCTCATGACCCGCCCGTCCCGGGGCCGGACGGTGCGGCAGCGGATTCGATCATCGAGCCGATTCTCGCCGCCCCCGGCCGGCGACCGGCCCAGGCCCGCGGCCGGTCGACCAAATCGTTGTGGTCAGCGCTTGCAGCGCTGGCCCACCGTGTAGTCGTACTGCGGCCCGGCCACGTCCCCGACGCCGCCGTCGCTGCCCGCAAGGGCGACCGGCTCGCTCAGCCGGGCGCCGGGCGGCGGGGACCCGATCGCGCTCAGCGGGATCGTCATGATCAGCGAGTGGTCCTCCCACTTGGCGGAGAACACGGTGCGGGTGTCCTTGGCGGCGCCGGTTGGCACCGGGTCGTCGCTGGGCGTGATCGAGCGGACCGAGCCCACTGGCTGGCCGCCCGGGCCGGTGTCGGTGTCCGCCGCCCAGGTCTTGCCGTCGTAGACCCAGTGCACGTTGATCGTGGTCAGCGAGGCCCCCAGCGGCGGCTGCGGGCTCAGCGCCGGCCCGGACACGGTGATCACCAGCGACTTGCCGTCGGGGCTCGACGTCATGGTCGCCGAGGTGATGTCGAGCGAGGTCCCGGGGTCGCCGAGGGCGGAGACCCCCACGTTGCCGACCGGGGAGGTGCCGAACGGCAGGCACGCGATCTTGTTGCCCGCCACGGCGCCGGTCGGCGGGTCGGGGACTCGCGCCGGGCCGGCCGGGTGGACCGGCGTGGTCCGCCCGCCGAGGTCCCGCGCCAGGTGGGCGATGTCGAGCACGCCGTATCCGCTGGTGTAGTCCCAGCCCGGCCCGGGCACGTTCAGCCCGTTGCCGACGAGCTCACCCTTGGTGATGTCGAAGAGGTCGCTGGCCCGCTGCTCGGCGGTCAGCCGGTACAGCACCGGCGCGACCGGTCCCAGCCGGTTGCGCACCGCGGCGGCCACCCGGGCCCAGGACCCCATCGCCAGCGGGCTGGCCAGGCTGGTGCCGCTGGCCATCGAGGGCGCGTCGTAGCCGATGATCTTCAGGCCTTGCAGGTTGTTGCCGGACATCGCGGCGATGTCCGGGACGCCGCGGCAGGTCGTTCCGGGGGTCATCGCGACGCCGTCGGCGCCCATCAGCAGGCACGGCCGGTTCACGGCGGACTCCGTGGCCTGCCAGCTCGGCCGGGCGATGAACAGCGCCGACCCGCCGCCGCCGAAGGCCCAGGCCTCCTCGGACTTCCGGGCCCCGTCCTTCGCCAGGGCGACCACCGTCCCGCCCACCGCGGTCACGTACGGGCTGGCCGCCGGGTACAGCTGGGCCGGGTAAACCTGGTTGGCCACGCCGTTGCCGCCGCCGACCACCGGCAGCGAGACCGGGGTGCAGGAGCTACCGGTGTCGCCGGACGCGGCGAACACGGTCCGCCCCTCCGCGAACGCCTGCCGCAGCGACTTCTCGATGGCGTCCTGGATCTCGTTGCCCAGCGCCACCCCGGCGCCGCCCTTGGAGATCTGCCCGGACAGCGGGCTGGCCTCGCAGCCGCCGAAGCTGGCGTTCATGTAGTCCGGCCCGGTCGGGTCGTCGGCCCAGTAGGCGAACTCGGCGATGATGTCGCCGTCCGCCAACGACTTCGCGGTGTAGAGGTCGAGCTCGGACACCTGCGGTGCCATCCCGGTCGCCGACTGGGTATCGAGCTCCCACTCGTCGGCGCCGTCGTTGGCGCCGAACTGGTCGACCGGGCCGGGCTGGGCACGCACCACCCGGACCGGGACGCGGGGCAGCTTCTCGCGGTCCTCGAAGACCCGCAGGCTGCCGGTGATCGGGTCGGTGTTGCCGGCCATGAAGACGCCGATGCGCACGCCCTGGCCCTCGTCGCCCGCCGGGGCGTCGTAGGCGGCCCAGAGCTGGTGGACGTCGATGTTCCCGGCGAACAGGCCAACCTGCGGTCGCACCGCGGACGTGCGCGGCGGGTGCACCGGGGCGAACCGGTGCCAGGTGTTCAGGCCGATCACCGCGCGGACCGGTCCGGGCACCAGCGGTGCGACATCGTTGGCCAGGAACGTGCGGCCGGCGGCCTGGTACTGGCTCAGGTGCACCGAGAGCAGCCGCTGGACGGCCCCGACCGTTCCACTGACCGACATCCGGTCTCCGGTGCCGGAGACCCGGTCGACGTGCAACCCGCCGGCCCGCAGCCAGTCGGTGACGGTCGCGCGCTCGGTCGCCGGGATCGCGAACCGGGTCGCGTACTCGGCCGGGGTCAGGAACTTGCGGTAGACCGGCGAGGCCGGGTCGACGAGGGCGGCGGTCAGTGCCTCCTCCTGGGCGACCCACGGGTCGGTGAGTGAGAGCTGGAGGTTCATCCGGTGCTCGCCCGGCGCGGGCCCGAGCAGCGAACCCGGGATTGCGAGGACGTCGCTGGTGCGGTGCAGGCCGACGTCGGCGCGCGCGTGGGGTGTGGAGACCACCGTGCCCGCCGCGAGTAGGCCGAGGGCGAGAACGCCCGCTGAGGCCCGTGGGCCGATCCTGGACAACAGACCTCCGAAGCGACGAGTCCCAACCAGTGAGCCGCCCCCCGGTCGGCGTCCGTCCGTCCGGATTCGACCCGATTCTCCCGCGTACGTCACGTGTGCGCAGCCGAACGGGTGGACCGGTGACGGTGGATCAACGCGGCCGCGTTGGCGGCTGTCGCCACCGCCGTGATCGCGAAGCTCGGTGGTAGCCGGGGGAATTGATAGGCCAGCACGAGCCCGGCCCAGACAGCGCCGACCGCGAGCGCGACCGACAGCGCCAGACCCCGGAACGGTCGGGCGGTCAGCGCCAGCGCCGCCCCGGCGGGGGCCGCGATCAGGGCCAGCAGCAGCAGCGCACCGACGGCCTGGGTGGCCTCGGCCGCGGCCAGTCCGACCAACGCCAGGAACGCCGCGGAGATCGTCCGCACGGGTACCCCACGGGCGGCGGCGACGGCCGGGTCGAGGGTCGCGAACAGCAGTGGACGGCCCATCGCGACCACCGCTACGAGGACCGCGATCCCGATCAGCGCGGCGACCTGGGCGGCCTGGGCGGACAACCCGAGGATCGAGCCGAACAGCACCGCGGTGGTCGCCGAGCCGTTGCCGGTGCCCGATCCGTGCGTCGTGTAGCGGGTCAGGAAGAACACGCCGAGCCCGAGCAGCCACACGTAGACGCTGCCGATGACGACGTCGTCGGCGTTGCCGCGGCGGCCGAGACCGGCGATCAGCAGCGCGACCGCCACCGTCGCCACGAACAGGCCCACCCGCAGATCGACGCCGAAAGCCAGCGCCGCCGCGGCCCCGGTGAACGCGACGTGCGAGAGCGCGTCGGCGGTGAACACCTGGGCCCGCAGCACCAGGAAGTACCCGACCGCGCCGCCCGCCGCCGCGATCCCGCTACCCGCCAGCAGCGCCCGCACCTCGAATGCGTGCCGGAAAAGACTCATGCGCGCACCGTCCGTGCCAGCGTCGAGCCGGCCCAGGCCAGTACCCAGGTCGCGAAGGCGAACGTCGAGACGAAGAACCCGATCGGATAGGGGGAGAAGTACGCCGCACCGAGCCCGAACCAGACCACCAACTCGGCCAGCCCGACCGACAGCGCCAGCCCCAGCAGGGGCCGGGCGGTGACCAGTTGGGCCGTCGCGGCCGGCGTCACCAGCAACGCGAAGACCAGCAACGAACCGGTCGTCTGCGACACCTGCGCCACCACGGCGCCGAGCACGAGCAGGAACGCCACCCCCAGCGCCCGCACCGGAACCCCGCGCGCGGCCGCGACCGCCGGGTCCACCGAGGCGAACAACAACGGTCGACCGATCGCGACCAGCGCAACCGTCGCGACCACCGCGACGAGGGCGACCGTGTGCACGTCGCGGTCGGTCACCCCGAGGAAAGTGCCGAACAGCAAGGCGTTCACGCCGTTGAGGAAGCCGTGATACTGCGAGGCGAACAACATGCCGCAGGCCAGGACGAACGCCTGCACCACGCCGGTCAGCGAGGAGTCGCGGGCCGGACCGGCCGAGCCGGGCGCGGCCAGTGCGGCCAGCACCAGTGCGGCGCCGATGCACCCGCCGTAGTAACCCCACTCGGCGCCGGCCCCGAGCAGCACCGCGCCGGCCGCGCCGGGGAACCCGGCGACCGCGACGGTGTGCGCGGCGAAGGCCTGCCGGCGCAGCACGAGGAACCAGCCTGCAATTCCGGCGACCACCGCGATGATGCTGCCTGCCCGGTAGGCGTTGACCATCGAGGGCAGCGACCAGATCTGCCGCAGATCGGTGACCAGGTTCCAGGTCAGGTGCGGGTCAGTGGACACGCCCGCCCTCGACGTACCCGGACTCGTCGTGCACGTGCGATCCGCCGACGACGACCAGCCGGCCGTCCGAGGTCCGCAGCACCTCGACCGGGGTGTCGAAGACCCGGGACAGCGTCGGGCCGGTGATGACGTCCTCCGGTCGCCCGCTTGCCGCCGCGTCGTGGCCCAGGTATACGACCTGGTCCAGGAACGGCAGGATCGGGTTCACGTCGTGCGCGACCATCAGCACCGCCACGCCCTGGCTGTGGCACACCGACGCGATCAGCGCGGCGATCGCCGCCTGGTTGGGCAGGTCGAGGGAGTCCAGCGGCTCGTCGAGCAGCAGCAGTCGGGGCCGGCGCACCAGGGCCTGGGCGATCAACAGTCGCTGCTGCTCCCCGCCGGAGCACTCCCCGACCGGGCGGGACGCGTAGGCGGAGGCCCCGACCAGTTCGATCGCCTCGGCCACTCGGGCCCCGGCCGCGCGCCGCCGCCCGTCCGGGCCGCCGCCGGGCAGCGGCACGCCCCACCGGTGGCCGTCGAGGCCCAGGCGCACGACGTCGATACCCCGGATGCGTACTGAGGAGTCGAAGCTGCGCCGCTGCGGCAGGTAGCCCACCGCGGCACCGCCGATTCCGGGTCGCTCGCCGAGCACCTCGAGCCGGCCGGCCGCGTACGGGTGCCGACCGAGCAGCATCCGCAGCAGCGTCGACTTGCCTGCGCCGTTGCGGCCGAGGATCGCCACGAACTCACCGGCCCGCACGCTCAGGTTGAGCCCGCTCCACAGGGACCGGCCGCCGACGGTCGCCGCGAGGTTGTCGAGCTCGACGACCGGACCGCCCGCCGCCACCGCGCCGGGCGCTGCCATGGGATGAACCGAGGCCCCGGTCATGCCCTAGCTCCCCGTCGCCTGCGCGAGAGCTGCCTCGAGTTGCGACAACTCGCTCACCATCCAGTCCTGGAACGTTGCGTCCGCCGGTTGCGGCGTCTCGGTGATCACGCAGACGGGGACGCCGACGGCCTTGGCCTCGGTCACCTGCGTGCTGACGTCCGGCGTCGCGTTCTGCGAGTTGTAGAGGTAGACCTTGATCTGCCGGTTCTTGATCTGGTCGTCGATCGTCGACTTGTCGGCCGCGGTCGGGTCGGTGCCTTCGCTGATCGCGGTGAGGAACGTCGCCGGGGTGAGCAGATTCAGGTCCAGCGAGTCGGCCAGCGGGGTGGCGATCGACTCGGAGGCGCCGATCGGGGTGCCCCGGTACTTGTCGCGGATGCGCGACTCCAACTCGGAGTAGCGGACCAGTGCGTCGGACTCGAAGTCGTGCTTGTTCCTCTCGAACGTCGCGGAATCGGCCGCGTCGAGCCGCAGGTACTCCGCGACGATCGCGTCGACCATCTTCAGCACGCCGTCGTGGGAGTACCACTGGTGCGGGTTGTCGCCGTCCTTCAGACCGAGCACGTCGCCGACGGTGAGCACGTCGCGCCCCGGTTCGGGGTTGGCCGCGACGAGCTTCGGAGCCCACGAAGTGTCGTAACCGATGCCGTTCTGGATGAACAGACGGGCGGCGACGATGCGGCGGGCGTCGGCCGGGGTCGGCTCGTAATCGTGTGGATCGGCGTTCGGGTTGACAACGATGGAGCTGACGGAGACCCGGTCGCCGCCCAGTTGGGCCGCGATCGAGCCCCAGACGTTCTCGGCGGCGACAACCGTCAATCGCGGGGTGGTCGGCGTCGCGGAGACGGCCGCCGACGCCGGCGCCGCCGCGTCGGCCGGGCGCGCGGAGGAACTGGCCGTCGTCGGGCCGGAGGCGTCGTCGGCCGGTGGCGCGGTGGCGCACCCGCCGATCAGAGTCAGACAGGCGGCGCACCGGGCCAGTTGCCCGGCGACCCTGCCCGTGACATGCACAGCGACCCCCGCTGGTGATGAAAACCGTTCCCAACAGACTAATGGAAACGGTTTCCATTGAACAACCGCGAGGCCCGCGTGCCCGGCCCGCGAACACCGCATCTTCTGGCGCGTCGGGCGCCCTTCCCGGCAGGGGAAGGGCGCGCGACACGCCAGAAGACGGGGGATCTGCGGGCGCCGTTGGTGGCTCAGGGGTTCTGCCGGTTGAGCATCGCCCGCGCGCCGTCCAGGCCCGAGCGCAGCTGGAAGCGGGCGGGCGCCGGGCTGTCGGCCCCGCGAGCAGGGCGTGAGTGGGCGCCGCGCCCCTCGGGCCGTTCAGCGGTCGGCGGGGCGCCCGTCGTTGCGTCGAGGGCCGCCAGCAACGTGGTGATGTCCGTGCGGGCGTGGGCCACGAACTCGGCGTCTAGGTCGGCCTGCCGGCGCTGAATCGGGTCGCCGTCGCGCCCGCGCAGCACCGGTTGGCCGGCGGCCAGCACGTCGCAGCCGTGGCGTTCCCACGGGCCGGCGGTGGCGGCCTGGACACGTGCGCGGATCGCGTTGAGGTCGAGGCCCGCGGGGCGGGGGGCGGGTTCGGTGGGGCCGGTCAGGTCGAGGATGCAGTCGGCCTGGCCGACGCCGTTGTCCTGATGGCCGTGGGCGTCGGGCTCGTCGAACCAGTGGCCGCTCTCGGTCACGTACCGGAAGGCGTAGTGACGGCCGGTGTGCAGTTCGACGTTGACCCGCCATCGGCCGTCGTCGCCGGGCGCGAACTCGTGGCGACTCGGGTCCCAACCGTTGAAGTCACCGACCACCGCGATCGCACCTCCGGAGTACTCAGGCGCGGGTTCGATGACGAAGCTGACCACCGCGGTGTCCGACCCAACGCCCTGCCGGTACGAGATCAACTCGCCGTCGCCCCCTGTGCGTCCGGCCCCGGCGGCGCCTGGGCCGGGGTCGACCTACCCGGATTGCGGTGCTCGACTCCTCCCGGGCACGGCGGGCCTGCCGGGCCCGATCTGGTAAGTGGCCGCAACTCGGCGGCGGGCCTTCGTCGGCCGTATTTCCGGTGCGGAAATTCTTCGCGAACAAATGCCGACGGAATGGCTGGGAGTCCGTGTGCCCGATCACATCAGAATGGTGGCGCGGCGATTGTTACTTACGGTTATCGTTGTTGCGGAGCGATGCACAACTCTCGTGGCGCCGGGGAGCGCCACAACATTGGCGTCGCGGTGGTTTCTTCGGTCTGGGGGAGACCATTCGCGCGGCGGGCCGGGCCCGATCCGGGTGCACAGTCGGGCGGCCTGCCGGGGTGGGAGCCGGATCCCGGGACGGTCAGGCTCCCACCCCACCACCTCCTGATCTGACGATGCGTCAGGTTGTCGCGAATCCGGTCAGCCGCTGTGCCGCTCGTACTGGTCGCGGGCGTCGGAGAACCGAACCGGCGCAGGCCGCTGCTGCGAGGCGTAGAGGTCTGCGGCATCCGAGGCGCGCACCGTCGGCGGCGCCGCGGAATTCGCCGGCTCGAAGGCCGGATCCGATGCGGCGGGCGCGATCCCCAAGGCGTTCTCGGCGTCCAACGCCACCGGGTCGACGGTGGACAGCAATGCGCCGAGCGATCCGGAGTGCAGATGACTGATCCGGTTGGTCGGATCGTCGCGGGAGTACCGTGCGGCGCCGCTCTCGAACGTCGCGAGCAGGTTCCGGTGGTGCACCGCGATCCCTTCCGGCATCGAAGGCATCCAGATACAACCGATCGGGCGCGGGTGCCCGCCGGGGCTCTCGCGGCGCACCACGACCAGTTCCCCACGGCCGGTGTTGTTGTCGGTGGAGAAGACGAAGTCGTCCGGCGTGATGACCAGGCCCTGCGCCCGGGCCGGCACTGCCCAGGGGCCTTGCTCCGCGCGCAACCAGCCGTTGTCGTCGAGGCTGTAGCGGTACATCACTCCGTCGGCCGGGTTGCCGTGGTTGCCGGCGTACATCGAATCGCCGTCGGTGGCCATGAAGTCTGTCGCGTGCACCGGTTGGCGCGGGCCGTCGCCGCGCAGATACGGCTGCGACCCGTAGGCCGCCGCCTGCAGCATCGTGTTCCGGAGTTCCGCGACGCGGTACCGGCGCACGGTCGGCGAGCCGGGATGCGGCCACGGGTTGTCGCCGGTGAACAACCAGTCGCCGAGGAAAGCCAGACCGCCGAGGTGCGACTCCTCGACCGCGACCGTCGCGACCACCCGGCTCGCGTCCGGATCGATGCCGACGAGGTAGGACGGCGAACCGGCTCGGTACATGCCCAGCAGCAGCAAATCGTGGCCGGCGCCGTCCCAGTCCGGCCAGTCCACCAACGACTGCGGGATGAACGAACTCAGGTTCGGCACCAACGTGTTCGGGCTGAACAGCCGGTCGTACAGGCCCGAGACCGACGGCCCTTGATAGGCCGCGGTGCCGCCGCGCGGTTGTGCGCCGTCGCAGTGCGGGCCGCCGGTTGCCGGTGGGGTGTGTCGGGCCGCGGGCGACAGCGAGTCCGGCGGTGCGATCGCGTCGATCACCGGATGGGCCGGACCGAGCGCACCCGGCAGTCGGCCCGGCCCGTGGGGGGCCTGCGGCCGGGCGGCGGCGTGCAGCATCCCCAGTGGGTTCAGTCCGGCGCCCGGGGCGAGTGCCCCGACCACCAGGGCGCCCACGAAGGTGAGCGCCGAAGTCCTGGCCCGCAAGTTCCGCCCGCCGTCGTGAGTGGTCCTCGACGCCGACCGGCGCCGGCGTTGATGCTGGCAGCCGAAAGTGACCCCCTCCAGGGCCGGCGGGCGAATTCGTTCCGCGGATTACCGAAAAATCGCCACCTGAATCCGTCCGATTGCTCCGGCATTGCCGGGAATGCCCGATTCGCCGGTCGGCGAATTAATTGCCCGATGACCAATATTGCGAATGCGGCACGAGAATTGTTGCGGCACCGCGCAAATGTCCATTGATGCACCAGAAATCGTCCAATACACTTCCGGACGGGGAACACCATGGTGCGGCTCAGGCGCAGGCGTCCTCGTGATGGAGCTGACCGAGCCGCTCGCGCTGGGCGAGGTGGTGGGCGATCAGCTCGGCGTGAGCGGCGTCCTCCGCGTCCACGGCGAGCACGCTGCGCGCGAACCATTCGGTGACCGCGCCGAGTCCGGTCAGCTCCCACTGGATTTCCTCGCGCAGGTGCGGGCAGCGGTCGAACCAGACCCGGAACACCCGACGTCCGCCGCGGTGCGCGACGCAGTCGAGCAGGTGGCGGTCGGCACCGCATGCCGTGGCGACGACGACGTCGCCCAGCGCCACGTTGCGGACGAAGAACGGGATCGCGCAGACCTCGAACAGATTGGTCCGCAGGTGTCGGACCGGGAGTTCCTCCCAGAGAGCCGGAAACCCGGTCGCGGGGAGCTCGGCCAGCACCGTGAGGTCGGCCCGGTCGCGCCAGGCGGGCGCGAGGTGCGCGACCCAGCTGAGGCCGGCGCGGCGCGTCATGCGCGACAGGTCCGGGTGTCGCGGGCCGGTCGGGCAGCGAGCTGGCAGGTGTGGCGCATTCGGCCATCCGGTTCGGGGCCCGGTCTTTCCGGGTCTGCTCTCATGCTGCGCCGGTTCCGGTCCGCGGTAAAGGGCGAGTTGTTCGGGCCGGTGCGGATCTGACGAGCTCTCAGATCCGCACCGGGTCGATTCAGCTGACGATCAGGGTCAGGTGCGTGGCAGAGTGCTTCGGGTCGACCAGCTTGAACGTGCCGGCCTTGTCCGGCGCGGTGAGTGTCCCGGACCCGTCAGCCTTGATGTTGCCTGTGGAGAGCTTGTTCTTGCTGTCGGCCAGTTCGTGGACGACCTTGTCGGAGTTGGTGATGTTCACCTTCTCCCCAGGGGCGACAGTCAGCTTGCCTGGCGCCACTGCGTTGGACTTGATCGTCAGCTTGGCCGCCGGTGCCGTCGTCGGTGCGGGCGTGGCAGTCGCACTGGTGTCGGACGGTGTGGTGACCGAGCTGCTGTCGTTGGATGCCCCTGCAGCGTTGTCGGACGAGCTGCCGCAGGCCGCCAACCCGAGCGCCAGCGCGGCGGCGAAGGAACCGGCGAGTGCGCCCCGCCGGGCAATGGTCGAGATGCGGTACATGGGTGGTTCCCCTCAGTCAGGAGTCCGTTGTCGGGGGCGAAACGCGAAGGCTGCCCCCGAACAGCGATCCAAACTCGGCAAGGGGCGATCCGGTGGCGTTCGGGCCGATTCCCAGCACCCTCACAGGCCCTGGGCGATTCGTCCCTCGACCGGTTCCCGAATGATCATGAAATTTCCCCGTAGGAGAACCGTTCCACCGGTACGGCGGTGATTACCAACCCGGGCCCGGGGTCGGCCTGCCAAGCGTCGAGCAGATCCGCCCGGTCCGGCGGCCAGCAGCGCACGACCAGGTGGACGTTGCGCTGCACCTGCTGGAGCAGATGCCGACCGAACAGGCGGACCGTGTCGATCTCAACCGGCGTGGTCGGGAGGCGGAAGTGACTGCCCCCGTGGCCGGACTCGGCGACCAGTGCCTGCCACGGTGCGCCGGCGACCGTCGCCGGAACGGAACTCGCCGCCGCTGCCGGAATCTCGTGCCAGCTGAACTGCAGAGTGCGCGATCCCGGCACGATCTGCTGGGGATCCGGCATCCAGGGCCGTCCCGGCTCGGGGGCGACCGCTTCGACCGTGAGCCGCCACCGAGTCAGGCAGTGCTCGATGCAGGCGGCGCCGTACTCGTGGCCGGTCTCGATCCGGATCAGGTCCGCGACGGTCCGCCGCGTCCACAGCTGACCGGTCAGGCCGAGCACGCAGGGATTTGCGGCGTGCATCGCGCTCAGCACCGAGGCCGACTGCCGGGGGGTGAGCTCCGGGACGGGGTTCGCCGGCCGGCCCCGCGGTCGCTCCTTCGCCGGGACCGCACCCGGCTGGTAGGCCCGGACCCAGATGCCCACGGTGCGCCGGGAAACGCTGTACCGGCGCGAAGCCTCCAGCCGGCTCATCCCGCCGCGCACCGCCACGACCACGTCGCGGCGCAGGTCGGCACGGGCCTGTGGGGACAGGCTGCGGGCGTCGGGTGCGCCGAACCGGTGGATCAGCACCTCGAACTGCTCGGTCATGCCGGGGCCTGGCAAGTTCGGTCCAGGCATGACCGTAGCGATGCTCTGTTTGTCGGCTCGCTCGCAAGCTCGCTCACTGGGCGGGCTCTCGCTCCCGGGTCACGTCGCCGGTACCGGGGACGGCCGGTGCGACGGCTTCGTTGGCCGGATAGACGTCGAAGAACGTGACCATCCCCATCATGCCGCGCTTGCTCTCGGAGTGTTGGAAGATGTGGCAGTGGATCATCCACGCGCCGACCCGGGTGGGCACGAAGATCAGGTCGTAGGTCTGGCCCACCCCGAGCACGACAGTGTCGGCCTCGTAGGGCGCCGGTAGCCGGTGCCCGTCCTGCGCGACCACCTGGAAGAACCCGGAGTGCAGGTGGATCGAGTGGATCAGGTCGGGCCCCGCGCCGACCACGCGGATCCGCACCCGGTCGCCGACCCGGGCGGGCATCCGCGTGGTTCCCGGGAACGACTTGCCGTTGATGACGAATCCCAGCGGGCCGTCGGCGAAGATCAACGTGTAGTCGCGGTCGGACGCGATGTCGTCGGCCAGCGGGACGACCTCGAACGCGCCGTAGACGCCGCTGCCCTCCTGGGTGCCGTGCATGTGCGAGTGGTACCAGTGGGTCCCGGCACTGATCGCCGTGTACTCGTAGGTGAACGTGGTGCCCGGGGCGATCTCCTTCTGGGTGATGCCGGGCACGCCGTCCATCGGGTTCGGCAGGTCCATGCCGTGCCAGTGGATCGAGGTCGCCTCGGGCAGGTCGTTCTGCACGATGAAGCGCACCCGCTCACCCTGGTTGACGCGGATGGTCGGGGCAGGGACGCCGCCGTTGATCGCCATCGCCTTGCGGGTGACCCCGGGGGAGACCTGCCAGTCAATCTGACTGACCTTCAGATTGAAGACCTTGACGTTGTTGATCACGCGCCAGGCCGCCAGCTTGGTGCCGTCTCCGAGGTTCTTCACGGTCGAGAAATCCGGACCGATGATCGGGCGCGGGGGCAGTTCGCCGTCTGCCATCGGGTTGGGCGTCGGTGTGGGATCGGCCATCGGGTGGTGCACGACCAGGGCGTGATCCACAATCATGGACGGGTCGGAGCCGAACTGGCCGTGCACGGCCGCGGCGGTGAGGACTACGACTGCGGTGGCGGCGGACAGGCGCCGGCCGCTCCGGGTCGCCGTGGCCCCGACGTGCCGGACCGGCTTGCCGGAGCGAGCGTGTCGGCCGGATCGTCGTGCGTGCGGCATGGAGGTTCCTTCCTGTGCGGGGACAGGGGTGGTGCGGCGGGAGATGTCTGGAAAGGGGCTCCGGGCCGGACCTGAGGGTCCGGCCCGGAGCTGATCTGATGGTTAGTCAGATTTAACCGACTTGGCGGTCGTCCTTACTTGCAGGACTTGGCGAAGGTCAGCGGGTGCCGCTGCTGGCAGGTGAGCTCGCTGTTGATCGCATTGTTCGGGGCGTGCTCGACCCAGCCCTCGTAGGCGATCGGGATCGGGATGACCCCTTGGCCGCCCATGCCGGCGTAGTCGACGACGGTGTCGTCGGTCTTGGTGTCGGAGTCCGCCTGGGTCGGGATCAGACCGACGACCTTGGCGTCGTTCGGGTGACCGGTGTGGTTCGGGTCGATGTCGATGACCCGGATCACGTTGGCGAACTTGCTGGTGACGTAGGCGTAGTAGCCGCCGCCCTTCTTGGCCCCGAAGTTGACTCCGTGGCAACCGGAGTCGCAGGGGAGAGACCCGGTGATCTTGTCGGTCTTCGGGTCGAAGACCGTGATCGTCGAGGTCAGCGTGTTGGCCTGCAGGCCACCGGAGTCGTCCGGCGAAACCGCGATCTGGATCGGCAGGCCGCCCCAGTCACCCTTCGGGCCGGTCAGCGGGTCGTAGTTGTCCCACATGTCCATGCGCTTGTAGTGCTCCATCGTGCCGTCGTCGCCCTTGCACGCCTTGCCGTTCGGCTCCAGCGAGATGCAGGAGATGGTGGCCCCGAGGAAGTCCGCCATGTAGGCCTTGGTGCTGGCCGGGTCCATGCCGGTGGCGATCGGGAACTCGCCGGTCTGGTCGTGTCGGAAGGTGCCCTTCTTGATGTCGACGATCGAGGCGTTGTAGAGGTTGACGTTCGGCGTGGCCATGTACTTGGAGTTGCCGGACATCCAGTGCGCGTGCGGGTGTGCGATCGGCTCGTCCGGGGAACCCACCATCAGACGGCGGGAGACCCCGGTCGCTCCGGGCAGCAGTTCCATGACCGCCCCGCCGCCGCCGAGCGCGACGTGCAGCATGTCGTTGTCCGGCCGGGTCATGACGTGCGTCGGCGAAGGGCCGACGTCGAAACGACGGATCAGTGCGCCGGTGTTCTTGTCGAAGACATCGAGCCAGTGGCTGAACCATTCGGTCTGGTAGATGTACTTCTCGTCCTTGTCGGTCCAGATGTTGTGCGGGTTGTTCATGTCGATGTCGGGCGCGGCGATCTTGCGCTCGATCTTCCAGGTCTCGGCGTTCATCAGCGTGGTTGCGCCGGACTTGTCCTTACCTGCGTACTTCTCCATCTGAGTGTCGAACCAGACCTGACCGACACCCGGCGTCGACGGGCGCAAGTTGGCCGCGGGCAGGGTCTTGGGCAGGTGGAACTTGCTCTTCATGTACGAGTCGAGGTCCGGGATCAGTGCCGGACCGGAGGCGTCGAAGGTCATGATCGGCGCCGGGGCGTACGACGGCGACCACTGGGTCTCGTGATCGGCGCTGTAGTGCTCCCAGTTCTCCGGGTTGGTGATGATGAAGAACTTGTTCACCAACTGGAAGATGATGTCGGCCGAGGAGGGCACGTTCAGCCCCCGGCTCTTGACCTGCAGCTTCGGGCCGAAGTCCACACCGGGCACGAGCGGATCGGTCACGACGACCGCGCCGAGCATGTACGGGTGGACCTTGCAACCGAACGCGTACAGGCCGGGCTTGCTCAGCTGAACCGTGCGGGTGCCCTTCCAGGCACCGGCCTGGTCGAAGGGCATGCCCGGCGCGCCGGCCGGCCAGATCAGCGCCGAGGCGGTGTGGGCCTGGTCGGTCATCGGCATGCCGACGTCGAAGTTCACCGTCACTGGCAAGGTCTGCGGGTAGTCGGCGCGGATCTGCTTGAGCAGTGTGTACATCGGTGCGCCGCTCGGGCTCTGGGCCAGGTGGTAAGGCTGGTCGGCCCGGACGTTCGCCATCTCCTTGGCGAACGCGTGAGTCAACTGGTCGACCTTGGCGTTACGCGGATCGTTGGCCGGCAACAGCTGATGCACGTAGCTGCGGGTACGGCTCAGGTTCAGCAACTTGTCGGGATCGACGCCCAGCTGGCCCAGCGTCTTCCCGCTCGGGTTCAACTTGGACAGCCCGGCGATCGGGTTCATCACCGCTTCGGCTTCCTTGCCAGTAAGGAATCCACCGCCGACGATCCGGCCACTGGTGGTCCGCGCACCCGAGCCGGTTACTTCACCGGGATCGGCCGTAGGCAGTTCGGCCACGGCCAACGACCGTGTGCCTGAGATGGACATCCCGGTGTCGTACCAGGAGCCCTGGGCGTCGCCGAGGTTGAAGGTGGCTGCCCGTGGTCCGAACGCGACCGGGGGGTCGAAGTCGGACGGGAGGGTTTGGTTGGTGTGACCACCGGAGTTGCCGACTGTGGCCGCGACGCCGGCGGTGGCTCCACCGACGACGCTGACGGTCAGCAGGCTGCACGCCGCAGTCAGTACCAATCCGCGGCCAATCCGGTTCCGGCAGATGGCCGGATCACTTCTGTGGCGCTTTCGCAAATCCATGTATTTCCCCGTCTACGCGACCGGGACCGTTCGCCGGGATTCCGGACGAGGGCCGTCGGCGTGGCCGAAGGTGAACTAACGGAAGCGGTCCCGGGGCGTGTTCGATCGACCCCGCAGCTGTCCAGCTAGCGGCGGGTGCGGGGCGACGAGGAAATCTCTACAGATTTTCGACGGTTCATCGATGAGCCGTCACATTTGCCGTGGGGACCGACAACGGCTTAGGTGCCTCACCCCCGCTCCGGGCCCGAATCGGGCCCTTTTGTCCGGTTTCGTCGGTTGGACGATGGGACAGTAGAACCACATGCGATTGCACTAGTTGGTCCTGTAAATTCCGGGTGTGTAAACAGGAACCGATCATGGGCCCAAATGTCGGTGATAACTGACGGCGCGTTGCCAGCTATTTTCAGGATTTCTCAGGAATATCGCGAAAGTGTGGAAACACGGGGTTCACGACTAGGTGACATCGCCGAATCGGGGCGGGGCAACAGTGTGCGTCATCGAACTCGGGGCCGTACTCGGCCCCGTTCATGACTAGGAGTCAACCGCCGATGACGCAGTCGAGAATCGCCAAGCGGAAGCCGGTGGCACCGCTGCGTCGCCCGCGCAGGTTGCGGTATGCCGCGGGCCTGACCGTGGCCGTGGTGGTGGCCGGCACCGCGTTGGCCTGGCACCCCTGGTCGAGCGGGAGCGCCGCAGACACCGTGTACACGACCTCTACGGCGAAGGTGACCTACGAGGTCCTCGGCTCAGGGACCTCCCCGCGCATCGAGTTCGTCAACGGGCCGGACAACGCCACCGACATGGCCAGGCACCAGAAGTTGCCCTGGCAGAAGACTTTGTCCATACCGGTGGGCCTGGCCGGCGCTGTCGCCGACATGACTGCGGCCTACCCCGACTCCGGCCAACCGGTCCGCTGCCGGATCCTGGTCAACGGCAAGGTGGTTCGGGAGACGCTGAGCTCCGACGGATACTCCGACGCCGCCTGTTCGACGGTGGTGCCCGCCGCGAAGAAGCGATGACGCCTCGCTCATCGATGATCTGAGCGCGCACTCTCATACGCGGGGGGCGCACTCTCATACGCGGGAAGGGGGCGGTCACGGATCCCGTGACCGCCCCCTTCCGCTTGCTGGTCAGGAAATCCGGTGGATCCGATGGTGTGCGACCGGCACTCCGGTGACGCCGGGGACGTCTCCCTGCGGCGGCGTCGGGTTGGCCGGCAGCGACGGCGTGACCGGAACCATCGGCGGCGAGGGCGGCACCTTGCCGTTCTTGTCGGCCACATCCACGGTCATGAACATGTCGGGGTGGAACCGGCAGATGATGTCCCACTGCCCGGCGCTGTCGAACTTCCACACGAAAATCTGGCCCGGTTCGATGTCCGGGGAGTTGATGTCGGTCCCGTTGCCCTGCACGACGCTGTGAGTGGTCTCGTCGGATTCCTTGTTCGTCCAGGTCACCGAGTCGCCCTGGTGGATCAGGATCTCGGTCGGGTGGAAGTTGAGGTTCTTCTGGAACACCTGGAGCATCTTCGGGGCGACCTTCGGGACCGGTTTGTCGTCGATCGCCGCGGAGGCCGACGCCTGACCGGTGGCCAGCACGGCCGCGGTCAGTGCGGCGAGCGTGGGAACGGACGGGTGTCCCGACTTGGCACGGTGCCTGCCGGTGCGGGCTGAGCGCATTCGGGAATCTCCTCGCGGAAAACCGTGGGGAGCCGTCGGGCGGAAAGCCGGCTCGCCCCGGGAGTGGTCACAGTTGTTCGACTGGTCGAAATTTACTGCGCGCCGCATTCCACGGTCGATGCCCGGCAATTGCGTGGCCGTCACGTTTTCAACGCCGGGATTATCTACATGTTTCGGGAGGTGCACCGGTGCCGGAATTGTTCCGGGTCCGCCCGCGGGTGGGGGCCTGCACGGACGGACCCGCGACAGCATGGTGCGGATGTGTGCGTGTGAGGAAGGTTTGTCACGGACCGATCTCAGCGGCCGTCCTTGCCATCGTTCGCGAGGCGGTCGAGGTGCTGCGATGCGTGGGCGACGGCGTGGCGGTGGGCGTCGCCCTCGGGGCCGCGGTCGGGGTGTTGGTGGCCGCGACGACCGGCGGCGCGACCGAGGTCGGCGGGGCGACTGTCGGGGCCGCCGGCATCGGGCTCTGCCGCATCGCGGTCAGGCTGGCGACGCCGACCAGGACGAGGCTGCCGACGCCAATCAGGGAGGCCACTCGGCGCGAGCGGGGCAGCACCCGGGTGAAACCGGAAGGCACCGGCTCCGGGACCCGCGGGGTTCGGTCGGCCCGCGGGACCACCACGGCCGGCAGGGCGAGGTCCGCATCGGCCGCAGCGGGGCGCAGAGTGCTGTCCAGGCACACCACCCGGTCGGCAAGGTAGGTCAGCCGCTGGTCGTGGGTGACCATCAGCGTGGTCCGGCCGGCCGCCAGCCGCTGCAGCGCAGGCAGCAGTTCGGTGGTGCCTTCGTGGTCCAGCCCGGTCGTGGGCTCGTCGAGGATCAGCAGCGGGGCATCGCGCAGGAAGGCCCGGGCGATCGCGACCCGCTGCCGCTGTCCGCCGGACAGCAGCCGGCCGCGCTGCCCGACCCGGGTGTCCAGGCCTTCGGGCAGGGACGCGACCAGGTCTCCCAGGCCCGCCGAGCGGGCTGCCGACTCGATCTCGGCGCGGGTCGAACCGTGGCGGGCGTAGCCGATGTTGGCGGCCAGGGTGGCGTCGAACAGCAGGGTTTCCTGGGCCAGCACGGTGATCGAGGCGCGCAACGCGTCCAGGCCGTACTCGCGTAGGTCGGAGGAGTCCAGGGTGATCCGGCCGGCCGTCGGGTCCATGTCGCGGGCAGTCAACTTGCCCACCGTGGACTTGCCGGCGCCGCTCGGACCGGTGAGCGCGACCAGTTCGCCGGGCTCGACGGCCAGCGCGAAGTTGTCCAGCACGGGCCGAGTTCGGCCGCGGTAGGCGAATGTCACGCCCTCGAACACCAACCGGCCGGGGCCTGCCGGAATCAGGGTCCCGGTGTCCGCAACCGGCGCGGCGGTCACGAGCAGTTCCTCGACCCGGGCGGCGGACGCCTGGGCGCCGACGGCCATCAGTGGCAGCCCGGCCAGCGAGTGCAGCGGTGGGTAGAGGTAGCCGAGATAGGCCGAGAAGGCCAGCAGCGCGCCGACAGTGGCCTTGCCGTGGGAGATCTGCCAGGCACCGACGCCGAGCACGCCGATCACCGCGAACATCTCCAACAGGCCGGTGCAGGCTGCGTAGGCCCCGGTCAGGCGAGCTTGCCGCAGGTTGAGCTTCAGGAAGCTGCGCCCCTCGGTGGCCAACCGGGCGGCCTCATCGGAGCCGCGGCCGCTGGAGCGGGTCAGCGCGGTGTTGGCCAGCGTCTCCTCGAGCACGCTCATCATCCGGCTGTGGTTGATCCGCTCGGCCCGGGTGACCGTGCCGACGCGGCGGCTGAACCCGCCGGTGACGGCCCACAGCAGCGGAGCGAGCACCAGCGAGAGCAGGGCGAGGGTGGGGGAGAGCCGGATCGCGGAGACGCTGAACATGACCACCGAGGCGGCCGCGGTGAAGCCCGCGATGACGGCCCCCACGACCAGTGACTCGACCTCCTCGAGATCCTCGCTGAACCGGGTCAGCAGGTCGCCCAGTCGGGCGGAGTCCAGGAAGTCCGGCGCGGCCGCGGCCAGGTGCGAGTGCAGCTTGGTCCGCAGTCGCAGCACGAAGCGCTCGCCGACGAGCGTGGTGAGCATCGAACCGCCCCAGGAGACGATCGTGCTCAACGTGGTGACGCCGGCCCAGGCCGCCGCGGGCCGCCAGAAGGCGTGCAGGCCGCCGTTGTCGGTCAGCACGTGGTCGACCACATAACCGAATAGCAGAATTGCGATCGTGTCCGCGGCGGCTGCGCAGATGAGCAACAGAGTCGCCAGGATCATCCACCGGCGATCACCCCGGGTCAACGCCCAGAATTGCCGGAAAACGGCACGGGTCTCCATGGGCGGCGTGGTCGGATCGGGCAGCCGATGCAATTCGTCGGATGTCTGGTTTGTGAGGTTTTCGGTCGTCCGACTCATCGTCGAACCCCCCTGGCTGCGGTCACGAGGCTGGTGCAGGCAACGCGAAGGCCGGGTACGCACAGGGCGTCCCGGCCTTGTTCACGCCGGGGGCCCGGTTCTCCTGAGGGCGGGGAGAACCGGGCCCGGCAGGGATTTCGACCTAGTTGTCGTGGTGGTGGTGCCGGTGGTGGTGGTGCCGACGGCGCCACCACCAGCTGCGGTTGTTGTCGTCGTCCCAGTCGTTCCGGTGCCGACGGCGTCCGTGCGACCGGACGGGGAAGTGATGACGCATTCCGTTACCCCTTATCGTGACTTCGAAAAGTCGGCGGGGGAGGATTCCCCGTCGGTTCCTTTCGTGACTAGAAGTTAGGAACCATCCCTGTGAATCGGATAAGTGGCCCATGTGCATTAGCCACGCGTGTGGGGTGGGATATACATTTGGATCACGAATTCGGGTAAGTAATTCGTCAAGGAATCGACGTGCACCGAAATAGGACGTGCCCTAGTCCACCGGCGGGGCGTCCGGGTTGGCGGCGACCTCCCAGAGGTGCCCGTCCGGGTCCACGAAGTAGCCCGAGTACACCCCGTAGGGCCGCATGTGGGCCGGCGCGGGCAGGCGGGCACCGGCCACGGCGGCCTGCGCCAGCATCTGGTCCACCTCCTCCGGTGAGAGGGCCGGGATCGCCAGGCTGACCGCCGGCGCCCCGCCCGGCCCGGGCGGCAGGCTCGCGTCGGCCAGCAGGTTGGACCGCTCGTAGAGGCACAGGGCGACGCCGCCGTCGAGCCCGAACATCGCGACCGCGCCGCCGGCACCGGTGACCGGGTCGACGTACTCGTCGCCGACGATCCCCTCGGTGGGCCAGCCCAGGCCGTCGCGGTAGAAGCGGACGGCCGCGGGCAGGTCGTCGACCGCGAGTGTCACGAAAAAGATCCGAGGGCGCACCGGCACAGTCTTCCGGTTCTCGGGCGGTGGTCGAACCTCAGCCCCGGGTCATGCGTGCGCCCCGACCACGAGGTAGCCGTCGAGCTCGCACAGCGCGTCGGAGACCGGCCGCGGCGGCAGAGCGCGGCCGAGGTCCCGGCAGCGGACCTCGGAGATCCACTGGTCGTGCTGGTACTCGTGGTTGATCACCGCGATCAGCAAAGTGGCGCCGATGAGTTGCATCTGCGCCGGCGCGGTGACCGCCCGGGAGGCGATGTTGCCGACCCGGGCATGAACCCGTTCGGCCACGGTCGCCCGGAAGCCGGCCAGCCGCGCCAGGTCCGGTAGTTCGCCGCGGACCGCCTCCGGGGTGGCCGAGTCCATGAGCGGTTCCAGGTCGGCGTCCGGGCTGGGTTCGGCGGCGGTCAGGTTGCGCACCATGAAGTGCGCGACGGTGGCCTGGTGGCCCAGGTGCCACCCGATCGCGCTGGACTGCTCGTGCGGCCGCCAGCAGACCTCGGTGGCGGGCAGGTCGCGCCACAACGAGTCGGTGTAGGCGCGGGCCCGGTCGTACTCCACGAGCAGCGCGGGGATCGTCGGGCTCACCGTGCACCTCGCTGTCGCACTCGGCGGGCGCCGCGTCGGCGCCGTCCGCCGAACCGTAGCCGGACCGGGGTCCGTCACCCGGCGGCGGCCTTTCCGCGGTCCTCCTTGCGACGGCGGCTGCCGCCGTGCCAGTCCTCGACCTTGCCCAGCTCGCCCTCGGCGAAGCCGTACACGGCCAGCTGCGGTTGCTCCCGCAGGCTGCGCTTGAGCTCGGCGAACCCACCGAAGCGGGCCAGCCCGAGCACGTGGTCCCACAGTTCGGCGGACTGCTCGTCGGACGGCATGCGGCTGATGACCGGGCCGAAGAACGCGACCCCGCCGGGCGGGTCGACGTGCAGGATCGGTGTGCCCACGTCGTCGCCGGTCATGGCCCGGGCGGCCTTGGTCTCCGACCGGATCTCGTCGTCCCAGGAGCTGTCGTCGAGGACGTCGAGCAGCGCCTCGGGCAACCTGGCGTCGGCCAACGCCGGGGCGACGTGTTCCCGGCTCCCGATCGCGGGGCGCTGTTCGCCGTCGGCGGCCGGCGGCCGCTCGAAGACGTGTGCCCCGTAGGCGGCCTGGAGACGGTCGACGGCGTCGGTCCCGTACGCGGCCCGGGCTGCCGCGGCCACTCGCAGCATCCGCAGGCCCGCGGTGTGCAAGGCCTGGTACTCCGGCGGGAAGTGCGCCTCGTAGTCGACCGATTCGTTGACGATCCGCAACGAGATCAGCCGCCACTCGACGGTGTAGTCGCGTTGGGCGATCACCTTGCGGACCCACTTGCTGGTCAGCCAGGCGAACGGGCACACGGGGTCGAAGTAAAAGTGCAGGTCTGCATCGGTCACGACAGATCCGTTCCGTCCGGGTTCAACGTCGTCCGGTCAGAACCTCGTGATGTCCGTGCTCATTCCTCCGGCACGCGTGGCGCGCCGCCGATCAGGCCTGATCGGCCTCTACGGACAGGGCAGGGACCAGCCGCAGGTGGCGCCGGGGCAGTTCGCGCGCGGCGGCGTGCGCCGTCTCCTCGGCGCGCAGGCGCGCCGAGAGGGCTCTGGCGGTCGCAGTCGCGCCCGAGGAGAGCGCGGCCGCCAGGTGTGCGCGGTCAGCTTCGGTGCAGTTGGACATTCGACCCGCCCGAGTGTCGAGGTCCGACCGGTGTGACCCGGTCCGCCGCCGGCCGCCACGATGTCCGTGTTCGGCCGCAAAGATGATCTTACGGTTCTGAAGGGCCCGCGGTAGGGGTTCAGGCCAGTGCGGGGCCTTCTCGCCAGCTTCGCCCAGTTTACCGTCCCCAAACCTTAGCTGCGGTGTGTTTCGTGCACATTAATCTTGGTCGTACTCCGGGGCTCGACCTGCGGCTTCGCGCCGATCGGGCGGATTTCAAGATCATCAAGGCGCCGGGGTGGGCCGAACGTCGGGAAAGAAACCATCCTCACGTTGGAACCGAATCATCCCTTCGGCCAGTCGAAGTGCCTGTCCGACGGCGCGTCGACCCTTGCCGGCGGACATGCGAAAGGCGCCCGGGCACCGGCATCGGGGGCCGGGGGCCTCTGTCAGGGAGGCCCGGGCACGGTGCCTGGGCGCTGTTTCTGGCCGCACGACCAACGGGGGATGAAATGACCCATGCCGATGTCTACGACCGATCGTTCACCGCGGGCGACCACGCCGCCGGTCTCGATGAGTGCGCGGACGCGCTGAACTACGCGACCCGGTGGATCCGCAATCCCGGTGAGGTCGACCGGGTGGCCGCGAACCTCTCCTCGACGGTGGCGAAGTTCCCGTTGGCGTTCGGCAGCATCAAGGACTGGCTGCAGGCCGAGTCCGCCGCCGGGCGACTGGTCGACGTGAGCGACCCGGAGACCACACTGGACGCGGTCAGCGCCGCGGGATCCGCGTTGGACGAGGCGATCCTGGCTGCCTGGGAGTTGCACAGTCGGCTGGAGCAGCTGCACGCGCTCGTGGCCGGTCTCGCGGTCGTGGGCCCGACGCTGCCGCCGATGGTCCCCGCGCAGGCCTGAGCGTCACGCCGGCCGCGAATACGCGTGCCAGGTGACAGTCGTCGACCCCAGCGCAGTGGCCGTCAGATCGCCCCATTCCTGTTCGGCCCAGGTACGGACAGCCGCGACCGCACGGTGCAACGTGCTGGGGTCGATGTCCCAGGTCCACGAGTAGCAACCCTCGCCGGTCTGCTCGAGGAACTGCGCCACCGTCCAGCGCCGCGTGTGGGAGAGCATCGGCAGTCGGCGCACGGTGATGCCGCGCCCCGCGCAGTGTTCGTCCAGTTCCGCCAGGTCGCGCAGGCCGACCCGGTCGGCCCCTTCGGCCAGGCCGGCGGCCTCGCTCAGCCTGCGCCGCAGGTCGCTCGCGCGGACGTCGCCTGCCCGTCCGCCCTGGCTGACCAGGAAAGTGCCGCCGGGCCGCAGCACCCGTAGCGCGTCCTCGACGGCCGCGGGCCAGTCCGCGACCAGGTGCAGCACGTGGCAGGCGAGCACGGCGTCGAAGGTGTTTGCCGCGAAGGGCAGGCGGCGCGCGTCGGCAACCGCCACCGGAACGGCTGTGGATTCCTTCGCCAGCAGGCGTTCCAGCATCGGGATCGACAGGTCGATTCCGGTCATGTCGACGCCGACCTGAGCCAACGGCAGCGCGATGCGCCCGGTGCCGACCCCGATCTCCAGGCAGCGCTTGGTGCCGTTGAGTTGCTCGTGAAGCAGGCGGGTCTGTGCTTCCGCCAGTTCCGTGGGTAGCTCTCTGGTGCGGTCGTAGAAGTCCGCGGCGCGGTCGAACGTGACCGAACCACTGCCGGTGTTGCCTTGTCGGACTGCAGCCGACGGCTGTGACGAAAACCCAAGATCACCTGGGCATTTGTCCGAATTCATGCGTGCAGTCTCCCGCTTGTGAGTAGTTCTACAGATCAGGCCGGTAAAGGGTTGCCCCGCGCAATGACGGGGTACCCGTCGTTGACATGGGCGCAGTTCATGAACTGCCGAATGTTCGTGAGCCCCGGGTCCACGTTGTCCCGGCAAGTGTCCTGACGCCACGACGAAGGAGTGAATTTCACTGATGAACCAACGTCGTTTCTCGAAGATTGCCTCCGCCGGCCTGCTGACCGTCGCGCTCGGCGCGAGCGGTGTCGTGCTGGCCGGTTCCGCCGGTGCTGCGACGACTCACGCGAACACCCACGCGAGTGTCGCCACGCACGCCACGCACCCGACCAAGGTGAATAAGAAGAAGAAGGGCAAGAAGTCGAAGAAGGGCGCCGGGGCAGGGACGTCCTCCTCGCCGGCCAACGAGGCCCCGACCACGGGTGGCGCGGGCGCCGCTCCGGGTGGCGCCGCGTCGCCTGGTGGCGGCACCCCGGGCAGCAGTCCGACGGCTCCCGGTGGTAGCTCCGGCGGTTCCTCGGGCAGCAGCCCGACGGCTCCGGGTGGTAGCTCCGGCGGCTCGTCCGGTGGCGGCCAGAGCGGTGGCTCGTCCGGTGGCGGCTCGGCCCCGAGCGGCCCCCTGGGTGGCGCTGCCTCCCCGGGTGGCAGCTCCGGTGGCGGCTCGTCCCCGACCGGTGGCCACCCGCCGGTCGTCCTGGGGTGACTTGATCCCCACGCCCCGACCGGACCGTCGGAGCCACTTGAATCAAGCGCTTCATGCCGGGGCGGCGGACATCTGTCCGCCGCCCCGGTCGCGTGTCCGGGGGCACCCGGCGTGCCCCGCGTGTCGTGAGCCGTACTCCGGAATCAAGGTGGGACGGTTGTTCACGTGGATGCCCCGGCCGAAACAACAGTCCCCGGTACGGAGTCGGCGCAGGCCTGGTTCCCTCGTTCGGTGCTGGCCGGCTACGGCGTGCTGCTGGGCGCCGCGGGCGGGAGCGCCGGGTACCAGACCCAACTCGCCGCCCCGGCCCGCGCGATGGGCGTCTCCGCCCTGGTGCTCGGCGGTGGATGCCTCGTCCTGGCCGCACGTCGGCGGGGCCGGCCGGCCGCACCGGTCATCGACGACGCGGCGGAGCCCGAATCCGCTGCGGCCGAGCCAGAGGTGGCGGACGAAGCTGAGGCGCAGGCCGCCGAACTCGAGACGGCCGAACCGCAGAGCGTGGCCGAAGAGGGCGAATCGCGCACCGCCATCCCGGCGCAGCCGGCGCGCGAGGAGGCGGACGCCGTAGCACCGGCCGAAGTACCGCCCGACTCGTTGCGGCTGGAGCGCCTCGAGGCCGAACTGGCCGACGAGCGCGCCCGGGTCGACCGGGTCACCGCGGAACTCGCCGCGCTGCGGCAGGTCGTGGTGGAGCAGCGCAGCGCCACCAAGTCCTGACGCGACAAGGGTTCTGCACTATCGGAACGATCCGTGCCGTCCGGCGCCCTCGGCGAACCGGGCAGCGCCGTCGCGGCTCTCCCCGCTGCGCAGCACCGCCAGGCCGCCGGCCGCCTCGGCCGCCAGGGCCGCGGCCACGTCCAGCCCGTCCTGCGCATAGGCCGAAGCCCGGTCGGCGAGCATGCAGTTCTGCGGGAACGCGGCGATCGTGCGGGCCAACTCGATTGCCTCCGACAGCGTCGTGCCCGGCACGACAACTCGGTCGGCCAGTCCGATGCGCAGTGCCTCCGCGCTGTCCACCGGCCGGCCGGTGAGGATCAGGTCCATCGCGCGCCCCAGCCCGACCAGGCGCGGCAGTCGGACTGTGCCGCCGTCGATCAGCGGCACACCCCAGCGCCGGCAGAACACCCCGAACACCGCGTCGAAGGCGGCGACCCGCAGGTCGCACCACAGCGCCAGTTCCAGGCCCCCGGCCACGGCGTGCCCCTCGACAGCGGCGATCACCGGCTTGCGCGGGATCGAGCGGGTCGGGCCCATCGGCCCCTCCCGGCCCGGGCCGAGCGTGTCCAGCACCGCGGGGTCGCGTCCGGCCGCGGCGAAGGCCGCGAGGTCGTAACCGGCGCAGAAACAGCCGCCCGCGCCGGTGAGCACCGCTGCGCGGATCGCGTCGTCGGCCCACACCTGCTCGAACGCGGCGCAGAGTTCCACAGCGGTCTGCGGGTCGACCGCGTTGCGGACCTCCGGGCGGTCGATCGTCACGACGGCCACGGGCCCGTCGAGGTACACGCGCACCCGATCCATGACCGCATCATGGCGGTCCGGCGCGGTCCTGACGAGCCGTCAGGCGGCATGCAAGGATCTGGACGACCGACGGCGTGCCTTGCAGCGGGGTGCGCCCGGTGCGGCGTGAGGTGATGCGATGGCCGCGGACGAACGGGCGGTGGTGCGGGCCGCGAGTGCGGCGGCGCGCGAACTGCGAGCGGTGCGCGACCCGAACCGGCACGCCCACGGCGACTGGAACCTCGGTGAGCTGGGTGTGCACATGCTGCATGTCCTGGATTTCGAGTTGGCCACCGTGCGCGGCGACCAACCACCGCAGATCGCGGACTTCGCTGCGCTGAGCCGCCTCACCGTCGACTACGTACGGGCCGAACCCAGCCGCGACGCGAAGGACCTGGCCGACCGCATCGAGGCGCGGGCCGCCCAGTACGCGGCGGCCACCGAGGGCCGCTCGGCCGAGGCCGAGTTCGCGTGGATGGGTGGCACCCGGCTGCCGTTGCGCACGCTGCACGCCCACGTCATCAGCGAGATGTCCGTGCACAGTTGGGACGTCGCCCACGCCGAGGGCCGCTCGTTCGTGGTACCCCCGGACGCCGCGCTGGCAGCGTTGGAGGACTTCGTCGTCCCGCTGGTGCAGGCGGTCGGGGCGGCCGGGTCGTTCGGCGGCCCCACCGCGTTCGTCGACCAGGCCCGCGGCCGGAATTTCCGGGCCCGCTATGCGGTGCAGGTGGCCGGCGGGCCGCGCCGGCACTTCGTGTTCGCCGACGGGGCTCTGCACATCACCGACCCGCAGTCGGGCCGTCCGGTCGACTGCCGCGTCTGGGCCGAACCGAGCGCGCTGCTGCTGGTGATGTGGGGCCGGGCCGGCCAGTGGCCGGCGGTTGCCCGGGGCCGGATGCGTGCCTGGGGACGCAAGCCCTGGTTGGCGATGCGACTGCCGTCGCTGCTGCACACCCCATGACGCGGACGAGCCACGGGCGCCACCGAGAGGCGCCCGGACTCGTCGAGACTCGAGCCGCCTCCCCCCGGCGGTGGGCCGTGCTGGTCGTGATGTGCCTGGCCCTGTTGGTCACCGGCATCGACGGCACGATCGTCAACGTCGCGTTGCCGTCGCTGGTGCGTGAGCTGGGGACCTCGTCCACCCAGCTGCAGTGGGTCACCGACGGCTACACGATCGTCTTTGCCGGATTCCTGCTGATCGCGGGCAACACCGGCGACCGGCTGGGCCGAAAACCCTGCCTGGTGGGCGGTCTGCTGATCTTCGGCGCCGGGTCGTTCGCCTGTTCGCAGGTCCACAGCCCGGACCCGCTGATCCTGATGCGCGGGGTCCAGGGCCTGGGCGCGGCGTTCATCATGCCCGCGACGCTGTCGATCCTGACCAACGTCTTCGTCGACGCCGGCGAACGCACGCGGGCCATCGCGATCTGGGCCGGGGTCTCCGGGCTCGGCGTGGCGACCGGCCCGCTGGCCGGCGGGTTCCTGCTGCAGCACTTCTGGTGGGGCTCGATCTTCCTGGTCAACGTCCCGGTTGTGGCCCTCGCGGTGGTGGCCGCGGTGGTGATCGTGCCGGACTCGAAGGACCCGGCCGCGCCGTCGTTGGACCTGCTCGGCACGGTGCTGTCGACGACCGGCCTGATCGCGATGCTGTTCGGCATCATCCAGGGTCCGGCCGACGGCTGGGGCGACCCGCGCATCGGTGGTTCGTTCGCCGCCGCGGTGGTGCTGCTCGGCACGTTCATCTGGTGGGAACGCCGCTGCGCGAACCCGATCCTGGAGGTGTCGTTCTTCGCCGACGCCCGGTTCACCGCGGCCTCGGTCGCGGTGACGCTGGTGTTCTTCGCGATGTTCGGATCCCTGTTCTTCGTCAGCCAGTTCCTGCAGTTCGTGCTCGGCTACAGCCCCCTGCGTTCCGGGGTCGCGCTGCTGCCGGTGGCCGGGGTGCTGATGGTTGCGGCCCCGACCAGCGCCAAGTTGGTGGCCCGGGTCGGCACCAAGGTGATGGTGGCCGGCGGGCTGACGTTGGTCGCCACCGCGCTGCTGCTGTTCTCCGGGATCTCCGCCGACAGCGGCTACGGCTACATCGCCGTCGTGCTCTGCGTCATCGGCGTCGGCATGGGTTTCGCGATGGCACCGGCCACCGACTCGATCATGGGCTCGCTGCCGCCGGACAAGGCCGGGGTCGGCTCGGCGATGAACGACACCACCCGCGAGATCGGCGGGGCGCTCGGCGTCGCGGTGATGGGCAGCGTGACCACGGCGCTGTACGGCGACCGGTTCGCGAGCAGCGGCGCCTACGAACAGCTGCACAAGGCCAACACGGTCGCGGCGGCGGCCGCCCGGGAGTCGGTCGGTGCCGCCGCGGTGGTGGCCGGGAAACTGCCGGGGGCCACCGCCCACGCGGTCAGCGGGGCCGCGAACGTCGCCTTCGTGCACGCCCTGGCGGTCAGCGTGATCGTGGCCGCCGTCGTCGCCCTGGCCGGCGCGGTGGTCGCCGCGGTGTACCTGCCGGCGCGCCCGCAGATCGCGGCCGAGCCCGAGTTGACGACGCTGATCGACGGTGCCGCGCAACGCCTGGACACCCCGGTCCGCCGGAACCTGGCCGCCGCCACTCTGGGCCTGCTCGCCGATGCGGGGATGTCCAGCATCACCTACAACGGCGTCGCGGCCCGATCGGGCGTGGCCACCACGACCCTGGCCCGCTACTGGACCTCGCGGGTCGACGCGGTCACCGACGCGTTGTCCGAGGTGTTCGCCGACCACCCCATCCCGGACACCGGCGACCTGCACCGCGACCTGCGCTCGTACCTGCTCGACCTGGGCGAGGTCGTTTCCTCGCCGACCGGACGCCAGGTGATCGGCGCGCTGATCGCCGAGGTGTCGCGCAATCCCGAACTCGAGGTGGCCTTCCGGGAGCGGGTCACCGGTCCACGGCGCGCGGCGCTGGTGGCCCGGCTGACCACCGAGCAGGACCGGTTGACCACGGACGTGGAGGATGCGGTCGACCAGCTCATCGGGCCGGTCTATTTCCGTGCACTGCTCGGCGGCGTGGCCGTCGAGGAACCGTTCGTGGAATCGGTTCTACGGCCGTTGATTCGGCCTGCTGCTACAGGGTGAACCAGTGCCCCGGTGGGTTGATCCGTTGGGGGGACATTCGGTTTCGCGGCCGTCGGCGGTGGGCAGAGGCGGTTTGTTCGGCGACGGCACCGGCGGCCAGAGCTCCCGGTGGCGCCGCCGGATTTCTCGCAGGGGGTGTTTCGGCGACACGCCCTGGGAGTTACCGGGGTGTTCCTGGTCGTCCGGGCCTGGCATCGACCTGCGACGGCCGGGAACACCTCAGGTCCGTGGTCAGGCTCGGGCGAGGACCACCGTGGGGATCTTCCGATCGGTCCGGGCTGTGGCGTCGAAGACCTCGTCGTTGACCTGGACGGTCATTACCTTCTCGAGATGTTCACAACCTGGACAGCCACAATGTGGCGTGCCGCCAGGGCATTTCCCTGGTCGGTACGATTCGCTGCCCGTGGTTCGAACGGACCGGTCGGGCCGCCCTCGGAGTCGGAGCGCGTTGCGTGGAGATCGAGAACCCCCTCGAGGCCAAGGAACAACTCGAGGAGTTGGCGCACCACCACGAGCACGGCGGCCAGGGCTGGACCAGGTACCTGGCCATCACGACCGCGCTGATCGCGGTGCTCGCCGCCGTGGCATCCCTGCTGGCCGGTAACTGGGCGAACACCGCGCTGCTACGCAAGAACGATGCCCTGCTGGACCAGACCCAGGCCTCCGACCAGTTCGCCTACTACCAGGCCAAGGGCATCAAGAAGGCGCTGGCCGAGTTCGAGTTCGCGGCGACCAAGGATCCGGCGCAGCAGGCCCAGGCCGACAAGTACGGCCAGGAGCAGCAGACGATCAAGGCCATCGCGGACGAGGACACGAAGAAGGTCACCGAGCAGAACGAGGCGGCCGAGGCACAACTGGAGAAGCATCACCACGGCGCATTGGCCGTGACCTTGTTCCAGATTGCGATCGCGTTGTCGGCCATGGCTGCCCTGCTACGCCGCAAGTCGTTCTGGGCCCTGTCGGTCGGGCTGGCGGCGGCGGGCAGCGTGTTCCTGGGGATTGGCATCCACGGCTGAGCCGGCCCGTCCGGTGGTGCTGATGTGCAGCGCCACCGGACAGGCCACGGTCAGCTGACCGTCAGATGCAACGCCGGTGGTGGTGGACGAACCGGACGTGGCAGTGGTGGTGGTAGGTCGAGACGCTGCTCTGGCTCTTGCCGACAGTGGCCGCACCGGCGGCCGGGGCGACCGTGGTGGCGATCGCCACGGCAGCAAGAGCGGTGCCGACGACTCGTGTCACGTTGCTCATCAGTCCTCCTGCATTGATAGCCCGAGGTCGGGCTGCACACTCACCCCACACCCTGAAGAGCAAAACCGGGGCATGATCCGACGCCGCGAAAGTGACGATTTCGGTTAGCAGACAGGCAAATGGCGCGTTCTGTGAACGCCCGGTGACAGCTTGTCGAATTCATGCGAAACTAGGACAGAGTTTCGAAAAGTATCTCAGGTATCGAAATTGATGCCGGCTCGGGACCAGCGGGCCGCCCGGTTCGACAGATGTCTGACCGGACGGCCCAGGCCTGCCCCCGACGTCAGTGGGTGGGCTTGTGGTGGTGCCGCAGCATGTGCAGCAGGTGGCGATGGTGGTGGTGCCGCGCGGGCGCGACGGTGTGGTGGTGGCCCGTGCTGGTGGTGGCGGCGCCGGCAGCCGGCGCGACAACGGTGGCCAGCGTGGCAGCGGCGAACACGGTGCCGAGGACTCGGGTCACGTTGGTCATGGGAGATTCCCTCCTGAATGGATCAGCCGACCCGGTACCGGGCGGCTCCCTCTCCCGTACCCCGCAACGCAAACCGAAGACAAGATCATCCGCCGCGGAGACGCCTGTTCCGGTTAGGAAACGGACAAATGGGGCGGATCGCCAGATCTTCTGATGCCGGATCAGTCGAGCGCCGGTGCGGCCGGGATCCAGACGTGCGGGGTGACGGTCGAGGACAGTCCGACCCGGGTGCCTGGGTCGGGCACCACCCCGCCGGGCAGCCGGGCCAGCAGGGGCGGGTCGTCGGGGTGATCCCCGCGCAGCCCCACCAGGGTGTCGTGACCGTGGTAGGAGACCGCGGCCACGGTCGCGCTCGGTGTCGCGGACCGGGCGTCCAGCACGAGGTTCTCCGGCCGAATCATCAACAGGCACTCGGTTCCGGCGTGCCCGGAGGCCGTCGGAACCCGGAACGCCCCGAGCCGGCAGTGCGCGAAGCCCGCATCCAGGCGGCCGGGCAGGATGTTCGCGGTCCCCAGCGCAGCGGCCACCTGCGGCGTGGGCGGATGGTCGTACAACTCGCGCGGACTGCCGTGGGCGAGCAGGCGACCGCCGTCGAGGACGGCGATCCGATCGGCGGTGGCCAATGCCTCGTCCTGGTCGTGGGTGACCAGCACCGTGGTCGCCTTCGCCTCGCGCAGGATCGCCATGACCTCGGCGCGCAAGCCGGCCCGCAGTGCCACGTCCAACGAACCGAACGGCTCGTCGAGCAGCACCACCGCCGGGTCGACGGCCAGCGCCCGGGCCAATGCCACCCGCTGCTGCTGCCCGCCGGACAACTGGTGCGGGTACCGGTGGCCCAGGCCGCCCAGCCCCACCATCGCCTCCAGGTCGGCAGCCCGCCGACGCTCCGAGCGGGACAACCCGAACGCGATGTTGGCCCGCACGGTCAGGTGCGGGAACAGCCCCGCCTCCTGCGGGACGTAACCCACCGCCCGGTGCCGCGCCCGCAGCACTCGACGCCCGTCGTCGACGACCCGCCCCGCCAGGGCGAGGCTGCCGGAGTCGGCGTGCTCGAAGCCGGCGATCACCCGCAGCAGCGTGGTCTTCCCACTGCCGGAGACCCCCAGCACCGCTGTGACGGTGCCCGGGGCGACCTCCAGGTCCAGCCCGCGCAGCACCGGCACGGAGCCGTAGGCCTTGGTCAGCCCGCGGACGACGATCGCGAGTTCCTGGGCCTGCGGGGTTGCCGCACCGACCGGCCGTCGGCCCACCCGGACAGTCACCGCGCGGCCCGCGCGGTCCGGTTGCTCTCGCGGTCGAACCACAAGGCCAGGAGGGTACCGGGCACGACCGAGAGCGCGACGATCGTCAGCGCGTACGGGGCGGCGGCGCCGTAGGCGATCTCGTTCTGGTAGGCCCAGAACTGCGTCGCCAACGTCTCGCTCCCGATCGGGGCCAGCACCAGGGTGGCGGTCAGTTCGGTCGCGGCCGTGAGGAAGACCAGGCACAGTCCGGCGGCCAGCCCAGGAGCGATCAGCGGCAGCGTCACCCGCAGGAATACCGCCGGCGCGGACCGGCCGAGCGAGGCACCGGTGTCGATCAAGGCGGCGGGCACCCGCTCGGCCGCCGCGCGCACGCAGACCAGCGCCAGCGGGAAGTGGATGATCACGTAGGCCAGGACCAGCAGGGATCCGGTCTGGTAGACGCCGCGCGCCCAGTGGATCGAGAAGAAGATCAGGCTCAGCGCGACGACCACGCCGGGCACGGCCCGGGTCACGAACGACGCACGTTCCAGCGCCGCGGCCGGGCGGGTCCGCGTTCGCAGGCTCAGCAGGGCCACCGGGATCGCCGCGAGCGCGCAGACGACCGCGGCGGCCGCGCTGTAGCGAACGGTCGTGGCGGTGGCCTGCGCCAGGGTCGCGGTGGCGGGCAGGGTCGAGTGCCGACCCTGGACGATCCAGCCGATCAGACTGCCGACCGGCAGGACCACGCCGAGGCCGACCAACCCGAGCGGCAGCAGGGCCGGCGGCAGCGCGCGCCACCACGGTCCGGTGCAACGTCGCGAGCGGACGACCCCTCGCCCCCGGGACCACCGCCGGGTCACGGCGGCCTCACCGGACAGCACCAGCAGGCCGAGCAGCACCAGCGGGATCGACAACGCACCGGCGGCGGGCGGGGAGAACCGGAACTGGAGGAACACCTCGGTTGTGAAGGTCGGATAGCGCAACACCTCGAACGCGCCGTACTCGGAGATCACGGTCAACGCGACCAGCACCGCGCCCCCGGCCACCGCCCCGACCAGTTGGGGCAGGCTGACGCGGAGGAACGTCGCCACCCGGCCGAGTCCGAGGCTGTGTGCCACGTCCTCCAGTCCGGGGTCGCAACGGCGCAGCGCCGCCGCCACCGGGAGGTAGATCAACGGGTAGGTGCCCAGCGTCATCACGAGCGTCGCGCCGAACAGCGGGTCGATGCGCGGCCACCGCGCGTGCCAGGTCCAGCCGACGACGAAGTCGGGCATGGCCAGCGGAAGCATCAGCAGCACGGTCCACACCCGGCGGAACGGCAACGCGGACCGCTCGGTGATCCACGCGGTCAGCACTCCGAGTGTGCTCGAGCAGGCCACGACCAGCCCGGTCAGCACCAGCGTGTGGCGCAGCAGCAGTACCGACCGCTCGCGGAACACGACGGCGTGGATCTGCGACCAGCCGGCCGAGCGCGCGTCGAGCACAACCAGCACCAGGGGCGAGAGCATCACCCCGGCGAGCAGCAACGCGTAGCCCAGTGCCAACCGCCGGCCGTGGATCGGCCGCCGGGCACGTCCGACGCCCGACGGCCCCTCTCCCGCCGAGCGCGGGCGAGGGGCCGTCAACTGGCCCGGGCTCGCGGGACTCAGATCAGGCCCGCCTTCATCAGCAGGTCCTTGACCTGGTCGCCGGCGCCGAGGTCGGCCGGGGTGAAGGAGTTGATCTGGTAGGTCGACCGCGGCGGGAGCGCCGGATTCGGCGCGACGCCCTGCTTCAGCGGGTACTCGAAGCTGTAGCCGCCGGCCAGGATGCTCTGGCCGAGCTCGCTGGTCAGGAACGACAGGAACTTCGCGGCGGCCGCCGCATGCTTGCTCGACGCCAACGCTGCGGCGCCGGAGATCGAGCCGATGTAGCCCACGTCCTGCGGGGCCAGGTAGGCGACCTTGGCGTCGGCGGTGGCGTTGGGCAGCTCAGCCGCCAGTCGGTAGTAGTAGTAGTGGTTGACCAGCGCGAAGTCGGTGATGCCCTGGCTGACGTCGCTGACCAGCGTCTCGTAGTCCGGGACGTTGGCGCCGTTGCCGGCGTTGTCCTTCAGCGCTTTGAGCCAGGTGACCGCGACGTCCTCGCCCTTGGACTTGGCCACCGACGCCACGACCGGCCCGAAGTCGGCCTCGCCCGGGGCCACCTCGAACTGGCCCTTGTACTGCGGGTCGGCCATGTCCATCACGGACTTCGGCAGCTTGTCCGCGGTGATCTTCGTGGGGTTGTAGACCAGCACGCTGATCCGCTCGGAGACCCCGGTCCAGGTCCCGTCCGCCGCGCTGTCGGCGGCCGGGACGTTCGCCAGCGTCGCCGGGTCGACCGTGGCGAGCAGTTTCTTGTTCGCCAGTTCCTGCAGGAAGTTGGTGTTCTCCGAGAAGAACACGTCAGCCGGAGAACTCGCGCCCTCCTGCTCGATCTGGGCGGTCAGCGCGTCCTCGTCCTTGTCGGTCTCCTGGACCGCGATGCCCGTCGCCTTGGTGAACGCGGCGACCAGCGCCGCGGTCGTCTGCTTGTGCTGGGCGTTGTAGAGCGTGATCGACTCGCCGGTCGACGGCGCTGCCGCGTCCGTCGCCGCCGGCGCGGCGGTGCCCGCCGGGGCCGCCGCGGAGGTCTGCTTCGCCGAGGAGGTCGCGCAACCGGTCAGCCCGGCTGCCAGACCGGCGAGGAGCAGGCCCACTGCCAGGCGGGGGCGCCGGCTGGGCCGCTGCGGCGATGGCGTCATGGCGGATTCCTTCGGGTGGGCGACGGTTGGTCAGGAGAGCAGGGAACTGCCGATCCAGTCCCCGGGGCGTGCGGCTCCCGGGGGAACGGCGAACACGGCACTTGCGGTGTGGGTGATGAACTGGTTCATCGCGTCCTGGCGGGCCAGGTTCTGGTTGACCGGTACGAATGCCGTCCGCGGGTCCTTCTGATAGGCGAGGAACAGCAACCCGGCGTCGTACTCCAGTGCCTGCCGCCACGGTGGCCAGCGCTCGGTGAACTGGGTCGTGCCGTTGTTGTACGAGAACGCCCGCCGGATCAGCACCGCGCCGTCGTTCGCGGCGGGGGCGGCCAACCGGACGTGCGCGGTGTCCGGGATCACGTACCGGCCGGTGGCGTCCTTGGCATCGAGGTCCAGCGGGTCGAACTCGGTCCTGGCGCCCAGCGGCGCCCCGGTGAACTTGTGCCGGCCGATGACCTGCTCCTGCAGGCTCGGGTCGAGCCGGTCCCAGTGCTCCAGGGTGATCCGGATCCGCCGGTAGACCAGGTAGCTGCCCCCGACCATCCAGGACGGGCCTTCGGCGCCGGCCCACAGGGTGCCGTCCAGGTCGGCCGGCGGATGGCCGGTCGAGTTCAACGTGCCGTCCTTGAAGCCCATCAGGTTGCGCGGCGTTCCCGCACTGGCCGGCGGCGAGAAACCCAACTGCGTCCACCGCAACGTGGCCAGGTCCGGCGCGATGCGCGCAATGCTGCGCACCGCGTGAAATGCCACCTGGGGGTCGTCGGCGCAGGCCTGCACGAACAGGTCGCCGTCCCCGTCGGCGGCCACGAGTTGATCACCGGGGAAGCGCGGCAGTTCGGCCAGCGCCGGCGGCAGCTTGGCGGCCAGGCCCATCCGGTCCGAGCCGTCCTGGTTGACGAACAACGACCGGCCGAACCCGAACGTGAGAGTCAGGCGGGCCGGGCCGAGCCCGTACGCCTCCAGTGAGTCGTCGACCGTGGAGAGCCCGGTGGTGTTCGCGTAGGCGCCGGGGTTCGCGCCGGCCATGTTCATGATCGGGACGGTGTGCGACTGGCCGGCGACCAGTACGGCGGCCAACTGGGTCCAGGCCTGCAACAGCTGCGTCAGGTTGCCCCGGTCGGCGCCGAGCAGGTCGAACGAGGCCAGCACCCCGTGGGCCTGGGTGTTGGTCAGGATGCCCGCCTGGTGCGGGCCGTGGAACGGCTCCTGCTCGGCGGCCGAGGCACGCCCGGCCAGGGCCGCGACGCCGCCACCGACCGCGGCCCCGGCGCCGAGCAGCGCGCCGCCGCGCAGGACGGCCCGCCGGGAGAAGCCGCGGGATCGCTCGTTCCCCGCGGGCCGCTCGGCGTCCCGTCGCTCGGTCATGAGCTCAGCAAGGCCAGGCTGTTCTCGTCGTCCTTGACGAAGAGGATGCCCGTGCCGGCCTGGTTGACCGCGATGCCGAACAGGTCGCCGTTGCCGGGCGGGTCCTGGCCGACATTCTCGATCGCGTAGAACTCGCCGACCTGCTGCCCGACGGTGGTGATCTCGACGATCTTGCCGTTGGTCGCGTTGGCCGCCAGCAGGTTGCCGTTCGGTGCCGTCGTCAGCCCGAGCGGATTGGCGAGTTGGCCGTCCTTGGTCAGGGTGGTTCCGGTGCCCGCCGAGTCGGTCCGGGTCAGCGCGTTCGGGACCGCCGCGATGCTGTTGTCCAGGGTGTCGGCGACGTAGAGCGTGCCGTTGCTCAGCGTCAGGCCGGTCGGGCCCTTCACGAACGCCGAGGCGTCCCCAGCCTCCGGGAACCCGTCGGCCACGACGGTGCTGCCGGTGACCTTCGGCGGGGTGTCCGCGGTCTGGGTCAGGTTCAGCCGCGTCACATTGGCCTTGTTCGCCTTCGCGGTCGCCGAGTGGTCCAGGTCCTGCAGGACGTTGGTGAAGAACAGCGTCGCGGTGCTGCCCTGGTCGTCGACCGCGGCGTCCCACGGGCCGGCGATCTGCGGGCCGCTCAGGGTCTCGACGATCTTGCCGGCGGGCGAGAGGAACAGCAGGCAGCCGTTGTCCGCCGTGGTCATCTGGCCGTCCTGGCTGGGCAGGCTGCCGACGATCACCCAGCCGGTCTTGAGCTGGACCATCGCCGTGGTCAGGCCGACGCCGCCGGGGCAGGTCGTCCTCTGCTTGGACAGGTCGGCGAACACGTCGGTCGTGCCGTCCGGGTGGACGTTGACGATCGTCGTGCCGGTGCCCTGGTTGTTGGACTTGTTGTTGAAGTTGTCGACCAGGACGTCGCCCGCCTTGACCGACCCGGCGGTGATCGTCACCGGCCAGATCGCGTACGGGTTCTCGTCGCCGTTGTCCGGGGTCGTGGAGGCGCGGTAGCTGACCTTGGTCTTGCCTGCCAGGAACGATCCCGCCGCCGGTGCCAGCGTGGTGCGGGCCGCGGCGTCCGCGTCGGTCTCCTGGTCGTGCACGAACGACCGGGCTTGGTCGGTGAGGGCCGCCGGTGTCGCGGCGACTCCGCCGGACAGGCCTTGCGGCAGGGAGGACGACGAGTGGCCGCAGGCGGCAAGCAGCGCGACGGTGCCGCCCAGAACCCCGACCTGGATCACGGACCACCGAGTTGCCATCGTCGCTCCCGATTGGATTAGGGCCACCTTACTTAGGCAAGGAGTACCTAACTCAATCGATCATTAACGCCAGGTAAAACTCACCGGGCCGCGGCCGGTTCGCGCCGGCTCTTGCTACGTCTTGATGTTCGCGGCGTCCAACGCGGACTGCAGCGACTGCACGTAGCCGATGGAGGTGTAGGTGGCCCCGGAGACCGTGTCGATCCCGGCGCTCTGGGCGCCGAGCACCGCCTGGTTCAGCTCCGGCACGGCGACCTGGTTGATCTGCCGGTCGCGGCCGCTCTCGCTGGGGTACTCGATCGCCTCGGCGGCGACGATCCTGCCGCCGCTCACGGTGATCTGCACCTGCACGGGGCCGTAGCGGGTCTGCGCTGCGGAGCCGGTGACGGTCCTGCTGCCGCCGGACGCTGCTGCGCCGGTTGTGCCGCTTCCGTCGGGGGTTGTGGCCGGGTTGGTCTCGACGACCCTGCCGGGGGCCAGGACGGCCTTCGGCGCTGCCGCGGCGACGCCCGTGGAGTGCCCGAAGCTGGTCGGGTAGAGAAACAGCAGGCCGGTGATCAAGCCGGTGGCCGCGGCCATGGCGGCGTTGCGACGACCGGCGTTCGGCCGGGCCCGGCTCACCATGCGAAGCGCTCCTCGTGCAGTCGGTGCGGGGGCAGTCCGGCGGCCGTCGCCGCGGTCCGGACGCTGTCCATCCAGGGCAGCGGGCCGCACACGTAGACGTCGGAGTCGAGCAGGTGGGGGGCCAGGTGCAGCAGGGCCTGCGGGTCCGGCCAGTGCCCGGCCTCGGCGGGCAGCCAGGAGTCGCGGTCGGGCACCCGGGGGCCGGGCAGGTAGTGGACGGTGACCCCGCGGCGGGCGGCCAACTCGTCGAGTTCGGTCTTGAGGATCAGGTCGGCCGCGCTGCCCGCGCGGTAGATCAGTGTGGCCTCGCCGGGCAGGTAGGGCAGCTCCTCGAGCAAAGCCCGCATCGGGGTGACGCCGATGCCGCAGGCCAGCAGCACCAGCCGGGCCCGGGTGCGCCGGGACCCGGTCAGCCGGCCGTACGGGCCCTCGATCAGCACTCGGGTGCCGGGCTGCAACCGGCCCAACCGGCCGCTGCCGTCGCCCAGGTCCTTGACCGTGATCCGGATGCCGGTGGCGTCCGGTGCCGCCGACAACGAGTACGGGTTGCCGCGGGTCCACCCGGGCCCGTCGAGGAAGCGGAACACGAAGAACTGCCCGGCGTCGACCGGCAGTCGGTCCAGCGCGTGGCCGGTCATCCGGACGGTGACCACGTGGGCGTTCTCCGCGACCACCTCGGCCACCCGCAGGTTGTGCCGCAGGTTGCGGGCGACCGGTAGGCCGACCCGGTAGCCGACGACTGCGCCGGCGGCGAGTGCGTAGGAACCCCACCAGTACATCCGGGCCAGGCCCGAGGAGGCGAAGTCCGAGCCGGTCCAGATCTCGTGCGGCACGCTCAGCCCGACGCCCAGGTAGGCGTAGAGGTGCAGCAGGTGCCACGACTCGTAGCGCAGTTTGCGGCGCGCGACCCGGATCGAGGTGACCGCGACCAGGATCAGCAGGGCGGTGCTCGCGGTGGCGAGCAGCATCCCCGGGTACGTCGTCAGCAATGACCAGGCCTCGGCGGGGATGCCGGAGTTGTCGGTGAGCGCGTAGCCGACGGTGATCAGCCCGACGTGCGCCAGCAGCAGGTTGACCGAGGCGAACCCGACCCATCGGTGCCGCCGGGCCAGTTCGTCCTGGCCGTAGTGACGCTCGATCGCCGGGATGCGTGCCATCAGCAGCACCTGCATCAGCAACAGGTCGGCCGCGATGAGCCCGGCCAGGCGACCCAGCGACTCCAGCACCGCCCCGTGCGTCCCGCGCAGGTCGGCCAGGTTGCCGCCGGCCAGCCACAGGCCCGCGACGATCGTGGCCCGGGCCCAGCAGATCGCGGTTACCGCGTCGGCGCGCCGCCGGACCGGCGTCCCGGCGCGCTGGGTGGGCCCGACGTCGTAGGTGGTGGTCACCCAGGAAATGTGCCGCCCCACGCCGTCGCGTTGCTTCGGGGCAGCTTCGTGTTGCCTGTGAGCCCCGCGTATGAGAGAAGCCCGCCCGCGTATGAGAGAACTCTCCCCGATCATCGATGATCTGCGGGGGGCATCGCCCAGTCGGGGGTCGAGACCAGCTCGCCGGAGGTCGTCACGGCCAGCCCGCAGTAGTCCGGTTCGCCCGCCAGCAGCTCCGCCCAGCCGGCGCCGGCCACGAACGCCGCGGTCGCCAGCACGTCGGCGACCTGCAACGACGGGCCGACGACGGTCACGGAGGCCAGGCCGCCGCCGACAGGGGCGCCGGTGCGCGGGTCGTACAGGTGGGCGCCGCGGGCAGCGGAGCCGCTCGTCGCCACCCCGCCGCGCGAGCACCGCACCACGGCGATCACGCCCTGGTGGTCGTACGGGTCGGCGATCCCGACGCCGAAGTCCGCTCCGCTGTGCGAGAGCACGACCACGTCGCCGCCGGCGTTCAGGCACCAGTCGACCGGCACGGCGGCCAGCAGCCGCGCCGCGCGCTCGGTGGCCCAGCCCTTCACCATCCCGGAGGGGTCCCAGGTGCCGTCGGGGCGGTCCGCGTCGAACAGTCCGTGCGTGCGGACCTGGGCGGCAGCGCACTCCCGGGCGACCTGCGCCACCGCGGGGCCCGCGTCGGCCAGGTCAAGCGTCCCCGCGTTGATCCGGGACACCGCGCTGTCCGCGCGATACGTGGAGAACGTCGCGTCGACCGCCCGGAGTTCTTCGTGCACCGCGGCGACGGCAGCGGCGGCGGCCGGGTCATGCGCACCCGGTCCGCGGGCCAGCACGCTGATCGGCATCCCCATGATCTGCTCGACCCAGCTGCGGCGCGGCGTCTCGGTCACGCTGCCACCCTGCCCTCATACGTCGGCGGTTTCCCACCCGGCCGCCCGCCGAACAGCCGGCCGATCCGTGCCTTACCCTTCGGCAACACGGGCTTTTCGTCTGCCGCTGGAGGTGCTGGTGGCCGAGTCGCAACCGGCGGACGTCACGGAATCATCCGACTCCGAGGCTGCCGCGACCCGGCGCGCGCGGGCGGTCCGCAACGACCGGATGAGCTTCGACATCCTCGGCCCGGGCGAGGTCGCGTTCCGCGGCGAGATCGACCTGGCCAATGCCCCCGACGTGCACCGGGTGCTCGAGGAGATCGGCGGCGGGGATTCCCTGGTCGTCGACCTCACCGGGGTCGGCTACCTGGGTAGCCCAGGGGTCGCGGAGCTGTTCGAGCACGCCGAGACCAACTCGATGACGGTTCGTGTGATGGAGGGTTCGCCGACGGCGCGCGTGCTCCAGATCTGCTCGCTGGAGATCGTCGCGACCATCGAGATCGTCCCGGCGCCGGCGAACCCGAGCCAGATCCCGGCCCGCTCCGACCGCCGGTAGGACCCCGACAAGAACACAGCGGCCGACAAAACACAGCGGCCGACCCCTGGATCGGAGTCGGCCGCCGAGTTGCACCGGGCGGGTCTGTCAGGCCGCGGCGGGAACGTCCTCGACGATCCCGGTGCGTAGCCGGTCGAGCGTGCGCGCCAGCAGCCGCGAGACATGCATCTGGGAGATGCCCAACTCGGAGCCGATCTGGGCCTGCGTCTGCTCCTGGTAGAAGCGCATGTGGAGGATGCGCCGCTCCCGCTCCGGCAGGTCGTGGATCAGGCCACGCAGGGTCTCGCACTCCAGCAGCAGGCCGATGCGCTCGTCGTCGGTGCCGAGGGTGTCGGCCACCGTGAACGACTCCTCGCCGTCGGCCGACCCGAGCGGCGCGTCCAGCGACGCGGTGGTGAAGGTGTCGTCCGCGGCCCGTGCCTCGGCGACCAGTTTCTCGGTCAGCCCGGAGTGCTCGGCGAGCTCGGCGTTCGAGGGCTCGCGTCCCAGTCGGTGGGTCAGCACCTCGGTGGACTCGCGCAGGGCGGCCTTGGCCTCCTGCAGCCGTCGCGGCAGCCGGATCCAGCGTCGCTTGTCGCGGAACCACCGACGGATCTCGCCCTGCACGGTCGGCCGGGCGAAGGTCAGGAAGTCGTGCCCACGGTCGACGTCGAAACGGTCCACGGCCAGGACCAGGCCGAGGAAGCCGACCTGCCGCAGCTCGTCGATCTCGACGCCCGGGTGCGCGTACTGCGACGCCAGCCAACGCACCAGCCCGGTGTGGCGGTGCACAAGCACGTCACGAACGCGGTCCCGCTCGACCTGGCCGACGGCCCGCATGGTCTGGAACAGCTCGGTGTCGCTCATGTCAACCAGGTCGCGCCGACGAAGTTCACGACGCGGCCGCGCACCGGCGACGCTCTCGAGTTCGGTAAGAGTGGGGCTGGTTCCGTGACTCCTCATGTCGAGTGCCTTCACAACAACCCGGTGCCTTTGGCCAGCTGTGTGACCGACCCCGGTAGCCCGGCCCAGCTTGCCGTTCGGGCCGTGCCTAGTGGGTATACCTAGGCGGCCCGACCGCAAACCGACCACTTCTGTGGGACGTCTCACAGGCCCACGCAAATCGGGTGAGGATTGTTTGTGGTGCTGGGGAGCCGGGAAGTAGTGGCGCACCCGCTGCGGGGCGATGCCTCGGGTAGCTGCGCAACGCGCTTCCGGGCCGAGATCACCAGGTCAGTCGCCCCGCCGGCGGGGCCAGCGCTTCCGGCCGTTCGGTGCCCGGCTGACCCCGAGCGGCCGGGAGTCTCCCCGAGATCCTCCAGTCGGCGTCCCGCTAAGCGGGGACGTACTCCACCTGGGCGACCAACGGCAGCGCGCAGATCTTGATCACGGTCGCGACCGCCGTGTCCGCGCGCACCAGCAGACGAAGGTCGGCGTGGGCGGCGTCGAACAGCGCCGAGACCCCGGCGCTGTCCAGGTAGCTCACCCGCTGCAGGTCCACGACCAGTTGGCCCGCGCCGCGCAGCTTGGTCAGTGACGCCCGCAGTCGGTCGACGTTGGACGGGTCGATCTCACCGCTCAGCACGACCGTGCCGTCGGCGGCCTGCTCGATCGACAACCGGTCCGGCGACTCGCTGTCGGCCGCACCAGCGCCGTGGCTGGGGGTTTCGCTCGGCATCTACGGCAACTCCTTGATCAGTTCCACCGTCGTCCCGTCCGGGCCGGTCCGGATGTCCAGGTGATCGACCAACGCGGCCATCATCATCCGCCCTCGGCCCCGGCCGCCCGAGGGCACCGACGGTTCCGACGCAGCGATCTTCCACGCACCATGATCGGCCACGACGATCTGGACGCCGCTGGTACTCCGGGTCGCCGTGACGGAGATGCCCGGCCGGCCGGTGTGCATGCGAGCTCCGGAGTGTTCCACAGCGTTGGCGCAGGCCTCGCCGCACGCGATGAGAATCTCGTGCAGAGCCGGCTCCGGAACCCCGCAACGGGACAGCCAGGCGCGCAGGTTGTCGCGTGCCCGCCCCAGGCCCGCACCCCCCGCGGAGGGGTCGATCGTCTCGGCAAACGACCCGTCCGTCATCGTGCTGGGCCTTCCCGGTGCCGCCCGCGGTGGTCGTCCGCCACTCCACCCTGGACGCGGGTTACCCGGACCACGAGAACGATAATCCCGCACACGGACGTCGCAGGCACGTCACCGACAGCGACAGGTACTGTGTCGGCTCGCGGTTGTCCCTAACGGCCGATCCGTCCGGGTGCCGGTGGACGGCCGCAGCGATTGATTCGGGGGGAATGACCGATGGCTGCGCTGGGCGGCGACCAGGCCGAACGGTCTGTGGGCCGTTGGGAGGCCGCGGTCGCCGCGACGGGTGCAGTTTCGGTCCTGCTCATCGAGGACGACGCGGGCGACGCCCTGCTGGTCCGGGAGATGCTCTCCGACGCCGCACCCGATGCCCAGCTGGTCTGGGTCCGCAGCATGGCCGAGGCGCGCGAGGTGCTGCGCTCCCGCCCGGCCTGCGTGCTGCTCGACCTGCAGTTGCCCGACTCCTTCGGACTTTCCGGGCTCGACGTCGTGCTCGCGGCCGCCCCGGACACCGCGGTAATCGTGCTGACCGGCCTGGCCGACCAGTACCTCGGCGCCCGCGCGGTCGCCCTCGGCGCCCAGGACTATCTGGCCAAGGCCCAGGTCGAACCGCAGCTGCTGGCTCGCACGATCCGGTACGCCGTGGAACGGCGCGCTGCCCAGGAGACCGCCCGGGAACTGGCCGAGGCCCGGCAGGTGGCCGCGGAGAACGCCCGGCTGGAGCGCGGCCTGCTGCCGGTCGCGATCGTCCTCGACGACGCCGTCTCGGTGCTGACCCGGTACCGGCCGGGCGGGCTGGGTCTGCTCGGCGGCGACTTCTTCGACGTCGTCCAGTGCCCGGACGGCACCGTCTACGCGGTCATCGGCGACGTGTGCGGGCACGGCCCGGACGAGGCCGCCCTCGGGGTGTGTCTGCGGGTCGCCTGGCGCACGCTGGTGCTGGCCGGCAACGAGGAGGAGCGCATCCTGCCGGTGCTGTCCGAGGTCCTCGGGCACGAGCGCGCGCAGGACCACGTGTTCGCCACGGTCTGCATGATCCGCGTCGCCGGCGACCACAGCTCGGCCCGGGTCTACCTGGCCGGCCACCCGCCGCCCGTGCTCGACGGGGAGCTGCTCGACCTGCCCACCGGTGTCCCGCTCGGCATCCGCGGCCGGCACGACTGGGCGGCCTCCGAGATCAAGCTCGGAGCCCGCTGGGAGATCGTGCTTTACACCGACGGCATCTTCGAGGGCCGGGCCGCGCCCGGGTCCCAGCCCCGCTTCGGCCTTGACGAGTTTGCCGCGTTGCTGCGGGTGACTCGGGAGATCACCCCGGACCCGGAGGTCTGGACCGACGTGGTGATCGAGGCTGTGGAGCAACGCAACGGGGGCCCGTTGACCGACGACCTGGCGCTGCTGGTCCTGGCCCACGCCCCGCCGGCGGCCGTCGGGTGAATCCGTACGGCGTGACGCTGCGGGCGCGCCTGCGGGTTGTGCTGCTGATTGTTGGCGTCGTGCTGGTCGTCGGCGGCTTCCTGTCGCTGCTGGCGCTGAACCGCGTCGACTCCGACGCCCGCGCTCTCGTCGACCACGTCTCCCCGGCGACCGTGCAGTCCGCGGCGCTGACCGAGGCGTACCTGGACGAGGAGACCGGCGTCCGCGGCTACCTGCTCTCCCACGACGAGAGCTTCCTCGAGCCGTACCAGAACGGTCTGGCGGCCTCGACCGCCGCGGTCGCGGCGATCCGGTCCTACCTGCCCGACGCGCGGGTGGGCGCCGCGCTGGGGATGGTTACCGCGGCCTCCGACGCCTGGCGCACCGAATACGCAGAACCGGCCATCGCCGCGGCCAAGGCCGCCCCGGCCGGGCAGCAGCCGAGCATCCAGGCCAACCTGGGCAAGACCCGGTTCGACACGCTGCGAGCCAAGGTCGACGCGCTGAGCATGGCGATCTCGGTGGACCGGAACACCGGCCACAGCCGGCTGGACGGGGCGTTGACCCGGCTGCGGATGGTCGGCGCGACGGCCTTCCTGCTCGTGGCCCTGGCTGCGGTCGGACTCTGGTTCGCGTTGCGTCGGCTGGTGCTGCGGCCAGTCGCCCATCTGATCGCGCTGACCCGGGGCGGCGCCGCCGGCCACTTCGAGCAGACGGTCACCGTCCGGGGGCCTGGGGAGTTCGGGGCGCTGGCCGATGACGTGGAGGCGATGCGCAGCCGGATCGTGGCCGAGCTGTACAGCTCCCGGCGCGCGGAGGCCGAGATCCGGGCGCAGGCCGAGGCGCTGGATGCCCAGTCGGCCGAACTGGCCGAGCAGGCCGGCGAGCTGCGCCGTTCCAACGAGGAGTTGGAGCAGTTCGCCTACGTCGCCTCGCACGACCTGCAGGAGCCGCTGCGGAAGGTGGCGAGCTTCTGCCAGCTGCTCCAGAAGCGCTACTCCGGACAGCTGGACGAGCGGGCCGACCAGTACATCGAGTTCGCGGTCGACGGCGCCACGCGGATGCAGCAGTTGATCATCGACCTGCTCGCGTTCTCCCGGGTGGGGCGCTCCTCCGAGTTCACCGAGGCGGTCGACACCGCCCGGTCACTGGGTCACGCGCTGTCCGCGCTGGAGCAGACGCTGGCCGAGACGCATGCGGACATCGAGGTCCGCGAGCTGCCGACCCTGCCCGGCGACGCGACGCTGCTGACCCAGCTGTTCCAGAACCTGATCGGCAACGCGGTCAAGTTCCGCACCCCGGACGCCGCGCCGCGCGTGCAGCTGGCCGCCGAGCGGGAGGGCGAGTTCTGGCACTTCACGTGCATCGACAACGGGATCGGTATCGAGGCCGACTACGCCGAGCGGGTGTTCGTCATCTTCCAGCGGTTGCACCCGAAGGATCGTTATCCCGGCACCGGGATCGGCCTGGCGCTGTGCCGCAAGATCGTGGAGCACCACGGCGGGCGGATCTGGCTGGAGACCGGCCCGCACCCGTGGGGCGGCGGCAGCGTGATCCACTGGACCCTGCCCGCTAAGGCCTGATCGGCAGAGCCTGCTAGGGCCGAGTCGCGCAACGGAACGGAGAACCATGGTGGGTGAGCTGATCGAGGTCCTGCTGGTCGAGGACGACCCGGGCGACGTCCTGATGACTCAGGAGGCCTTTACCGACCACAAGATCCGCAACAACCTGACCGTGGTCAACGACGGGGTCGAGGCCCTGGCGTACCTGCGCCGCGAGGGGCCCTACGAAGGCGCCACCCGCCCGGGCCTGATCCTGCTCGACCTGAACCTGCCCCGTAAGGACGGGCGCGAGGTGCTCGCCGAGATCAAGGCCGACCCGGACCTGAGCCTGATCCCGGTTGTGGTGCTGACCACCTCCGGCGCTCACGACGACGTCGTCGGCAGCTACCGGCTGCACGCCAACGCCTACGTCACCAAGCCGGTCGACTTCGAGCAGTTCATCAGCGTCGTGCGCCAGATCGACGACTTCTTCATCGGGGTCGTCCGCCTGCCCTGACGGTTCTCAGCCGTGCCGGCGCCGGGCCGGGAGCACCCCCTCCGCCGCCGGGGCCGGACGCGGCAACGGGCTGTGCGCGATCGCGACGTGCAGGTCCTGGAGCGTCTCGCAGGGCCGGTGCACGTGCACGCGGAGTACCTCGTCCAGCCGGTCGTGCAGACCCAGGGTCGCCCCGAAACGATCGACCTCGACGAACCAGGCCGGCTCGCCGGCCACCGCCTCGGCAATCTCCGCGTGGTCCAGGTTCAGGCGCGGGCACACCCGCGAGGAGTGGCGCAGGACCTCGTCGATCCGGGCCTGCGCGACCTCGGCCAGATCGACCGGGACGCAGGCCTGCGGCAGGTGCCACAGGGCCGTCCGAGCAATCACCTCCACAAGCGCCACTCGTGGTCGACCACGGCGTCGAGCAGTTCCTCGCGGCCCAGGTTGTCGTAGAGGGCCACCGCGGCGGGGCCCCGTCGGTCGCCCGGCAGAGGTCGCACCGCCCCTCTGATCTCCAGCAGGGCGTGGCTGCGCAAGCCCCCGTCGTCGGCGACGCAGCGGGCCAGGCCCTCCAGCAACATCTCGGTCGGTGCGCGGCGGATCGTCTCGGCGGTCGGCCCCGGCGGTACCAGCAGGATCGGTGCGGGCGAGGCACGTCATGTTGCAAAGGTAAGCCTTACCTAAACTAGACTGCAGCCGGTCGACCGCGGCCGGGCTCCGGGGGCGCAGCCGCGGTCGACCACCGCATTACAGCGCGAGCTCGTCGAGCAGATGTCCGGGATCGGCGCTGGACAGGCATGCCTGAGCCGTTTCGGGCAAGTCATCCGAACGTGCCGTGGTCGGCTCGAGCGCCGGTCGAAAAGGCGGCGGGTGGCGATGTGCCCGGGCGAGACAGCGGCCGGTCGAGCGCGCCCGGATCGGGGTGCTCTCGGGTTTCGTCGGAGGAGCGGCGTTGCCTGTCATCGATCCGGGCGCGTTCAGTTTCCCCGGGTTCAGGCCTCGCCCGCAGGCTCCGGCGGCCGATGCGTGCCGTCGCAGGCCTGCTCCGGTTCGACGAACTCGATCGACGCGACATGGATCAGGCCGGTGATCCGGATGACCGAGGCGACTGCCGAGCCAGTCCGGGTCCGCAGCACCAGGCCGTGGTCGGCCAGGTCGTGCAGCACCGCGACCCCGACGCTCTGCAGCAGTTGGACAGCGGTCAGGTCCACGACCAGCGGTCGGTGCCTGGCGGCTGCTGCCGTCAGCTCACGGCGCAGCGCGCGGGCACCGCTCAGATCCACCGAGCCCGCCACCAGTACCTCACCGGACGGGCCGTGCCGGATACGTAGACGGGTGTCCGCCGGGTCGAAGGTCATTAGTTCGGCTGCTCCTCCCTCCGGCGGGACCCGCCGGAACCGGTTTTCATGACTACCCGGTGAGGATCAGCAGAACTTACAGGTATTTCACGTTTGAACCGCAGGATGACCGGAATTCAGTCGAGGCGGATGTGCCCGATCTTGCTCCCGCCGAACTCGGTGAACCACAACGCCCGGTCCGGGCCGGCGGTGATGCCGTCCGGAGCGCTGCCGTGCGTCGGGGTCTGGAACTCCTTCAGCGCTCCGGTGGTCGGGTCGATGCGCCCGATCTGGTCGGTGCCGAACTCGGTGAACCACATCGCGCCGTCCGGCCCGACGAGGATCCCGGTGGGGTCGCTCTGCGGGGCCAACGGGTAGCGCTTCGAGTCGCCCGTCACCGGGTCGAGCCGCCAGATCGCCTGTCCGACGAAATCCGTGAACCACAACGAGCCGTCCGACGCGGGCGTGATCCCGTACGGGGTCACCGCCGCGTCCGGCAGCGCGAACGCGGTGATCTGCCGGGTCCGGGTGTCGATGCGCCCGATCTTGCCGCCGGTCTGCTGAGTGAACCAGAGGTAGTCGCCGGCCGCTGTCAGCTCGAGCGGCCCGGTGCCGCCGGCCGGCGAGACGGGAAGTTCGGTGATCACGTGCGTGGTCGGGTCGATGCGGCCGATGTGGTCGGCGAACGGCTCGGTGAACCACATCGCGCCGTCGCGGCCCGCGGCGATCGACAACGGCTTCTGTGCCCCGGCGACCGGGAACTCCGTCGCGACGTGGGTGTGCGGATCGATGCGCCCGATCGCGTTCGTACCGACGTCGGTGAACCACATGTGCTTGTCCGGGCCGGCCGTGATCTGCCGGGGCGAGGCGAACGGGATCGCCAGCGGGTACTCGTCGACCCGGTGGGTCCACGGGTCGATCGTGGCGAGCCGGCCGCCGAGTTCCTCGGTGAACCACATGGTGCGGTCGCTGCCGAAGGCGATACCGCTCGGGGCGCCGTGCGGCGAGGTCGTCGCGAACTCGACCACGGCTCGGGAGCTGGCGCTCGATGCATCGGCCGCGGCGGTCGCCGTTCCGGACCAGGCCGTGGCGACGAGCAACGCGGCAGCGCACCCGAATCGCGATACCGCTCGCAAACCCATCCCGGGACCCCCAAAACGCCAGCGGCAGGTGACGACAGTCGCACATGCCCCAGCTGATGGCCAGCGCTCGCACATGTCGGCGCGCAAAATTAGTCCGCACACAGTAAAGAACCCGGGCAAATCACCCGAATCTGAGAAGCCGCTCAGCCGCGACGGGTGCCGGAGCCAGGATTTATCGACTTCTGACCTCCCGTCAGGAAGATCGACAATTGCTCAGTCCTCGTCCTGGGCGAGCAGATCGGCCACGGTCTCGCGGCGGATCAGCACTCGATGTGCTCCGTCGCGGACGGCTATTACTGGGGGCCGGCCGACGAGGTTGTACGTCGAGGCCATCGAGCGGTGGTACGCACCGGCCACCGGGGTGCTCAGCAGGTCCCCGGGGTGCAGGTCGGCAGGCAGGTTGGCCCGGTCGTTGATCACGTCGCCCGTCTCGCAGTGCCGGCCGACGACTGCAGTCGGGAGCAGGTTCCCGCTGTCCGACCGCCCGAGGTGGCGCACTGTGTAACGCACGCCGTACAACGCCGGGCGCGGGTTGTCGCTCATGCCGCCGTCGACCGCCGCGAACCGACGTCCGCCCTTGCGAATCTTGACCGCGAGTACCCGGTACACCGCTATCGCCGACGGCCCGGCGATCGCCCGTCCCGGCTCGAGAACCAGTTGCGGAACCGGCAGGCCGAACTGCTCGCATCGCTGCGCGAGGCGTTGTGGCACCGACCTGGCGAACCGGTCCAGGTCCAGCTCCGGGTCATCGCGCCGATAGGCCACCGCGTGGCCGCCGCCGATGTTCAACTCCGGCAGGTGCACTGCGTGCCGGTCCCGCAGCACCGCGAGCACACGGGTCAATTCGTCGATCGCCTGCAGGTACGGGGTCACGCCGGTGATCTGCGAACCGAGGTGGCAATGCAGGCCCGCCAGGAGAAGTCGAGGCTGCTCGAGGACCCGACGCACGGCCTCCTCGGCAGAACCGTCGTGCGTCGAGAGGCCGAACTGCGCTGCTTGGACGCCGGTACGCACCGCGGCATGAGCGCCGGCGGACACGCCCGGCACGACGCGGATCAGCACCGCCTGCTGCTGATTGCGCGGAACCAACGCGGCGATGCGCTGGACCTCGGACAGGTCGTCGAGCACGATCCGCCCGACGCCCACGCGCACTGCCTCGGCGAGTTCCTCGGGGCTCTTGGCGTTGCCGTGCAGGATCAGGTCCCCCGGAGCGATCCCGGCGGCCAACGCGACGGTCAGCTCGCCCAGCGAGCACACATCGATCCCGAGCCCCTCGGACTGCGCCCAGCGGGCCACCTCCCGGCAGAGGAAAGCCTTTGCGGCGTAATGGATCCGGGCCTGTGGGAACAGCTGCCGGTAGCGCCGGGCGCGGGCCCGGAACTCGTTCTCGTCGAGGACGTAGATCGGTGTGCCGTAGCGCTCCACCAGTTCGGCGACGTCCACCCCGCCCAGTTGCAGTGCACCGTCGGTGCACATCGCGCCGGCAGGCCAGGGTAGGCCGAGCCGTCGTGCGCCCGGCGCCTGGTCGGTCGGCGGACTCCGATGGGTCAACGTTTTCACCGGGTTCTCCTGGTCTCCTCGCTTCGGTCAGGCCACGACCGCCGCGTCGCCGGGCACCGCAGGCACGACACAGACCTCGGCCACTGCCGCGATCGTCTTCCCCCGCCCGGGTCCGGGCGGTGCGGCGATCAGCACCGGGTCGACCATCAGTTCTGTGACGCCGATGGGTCGGGTCAGCCCGCGCACCGCGGCGTCGGTCAGTCGGACCCAGGCCTGGCCGGGTCCGAGCAGGCCGAGGAGTCGCTCCCGCGTGCTGAAGGCGACCGCGGTACGGCCGCCCATCCGGGTCGCGAACAGGCGCAGGGACAGCGATTGGCTGCGGTACCGCACCGGTACGAACAGCGGCGTGGGCGCCACGGAGCGGCCCGGAGCGGTCGGATCGTTCGGCATCGGGACTCCCGGTAGGGAAGCAGTTGCTGATCCGATGCAACCCGCCCGAGGCCCGCTGCACAGCCGTCCTGACGCGATCCGTACGCCGAATCAGCTAATCGCTACGCGGTGCCGACCCCTCGTCCCGATCCTGACGTCACGTCAGATCAATGCCCGATCCAGGTCTGTGGCCGGCGGGCCACCGAGTGGAGCAGGTCGACGGTCCGCGCCGACAGCACCGGAGGTTCGCTCTCCAGGTGCAGACGCAACTCGCGGTGCGGCACGACGAGAATCCCTTTGGGGTGCTCCTGGAAGGTCATCCGCCGGGCGCCGACCACCGCGATGATCGGCTGCACAGCGACCGTGGATCCGGATGCGGCGGACAACAACAACCCGGCCCGTTCGGCGTCCCGGCGCGACTCGTGGATCCAACCCACCGCCCGACTGTTCACCCGGACGTGGTGGCGGGCGACCGAGATCCGGCCGCCCGGGTGATGTCGGGTGTCGACGGTGTGCACGCCCGAGGGCCCGATCACCAGGTGATCGATGTCCACGCCGCCGACGCGGATCGCGTGCAGCACCCGCCAGCGGGTGTCGAGCCGGGCGAGGTCGTGCCAGACGATGTCCTCGCCGTCGGCCTGCACGCGCCAGGCGCGCTCCTGCGTCCGGACGCCGACCAGGCGGGACAGGAACGACCGCAACGGGGCCTGCGCGCGCAGTCGGCGGGAGTGCGCGCGGGCCGCGACGCCGGGCAGGTTCCCGGCCAGGTCGCCGAATTCCCTGGTGCGTTCGGCCTTCTTGCGCTGGCCAGGCAACGGTTGGCCGTTGCGCGCCTGCCATTGCGCGACGGAGGCCTCGAACCGCTCCAACAGCAGCGGGTCGTCCAGCTGTGTCTGGCCGGTCAGCAGGTCGACCCAACCGACGGTTCGCCCGTCCGAGGTGGTCACGTACAGGCGCCGTCTGCCGTGCCCGGACCCGGCGTGCGCCTCGAGTTGCTCCACGACCGAAAGGTCGGCGTTCGGGCGCCAGATCTTGAGCGTGTGGTCTTTCCCTTCCGCACGCCGACTATGCGCCGCGCCCGGGGAATTGGTTTTTTCCGCGTCGGATTCATGTGCGTCTGTCATGACCGTCCCCGGATGGGGTTCCCAACGCCGTCGCCACGATTACGTTCCATCTCGGGGTGCCGCCCGCGCGGGGGTCGGGTACCAGGTCTGGCACGGGGTGGGTTCGAGATGACTGCATTCGGGATTGGCGTGGGCCACGTGCGTGCGCGTGGCGCAGCCGGCTCCCGGGCGACCGAGGACGGCCTGCGCGTGATCCTCGACTGGATCCCGGTCGAGGTGCTCGGCGCCTACGCGGCTCTGGTCACCTCACTCGGCGCCACTGACGCCTCCCGCGGCACCTCACCCGGTTGGCTCGTGCTGTTCTGCCTGCTGGCCGCGGTTAGCACCGTGCTCGGTGCGACCAGTGCGATGCGGGCCAGGCCGGCTGCGCAACGCACGGCGTTGGGCCGTGGGGTGCTGGTGCGGGCGGCGTTCTCGGCGCTGGCGCTGTTCGACTGGAGTTGGATGCTGCCGGGCACGTCCACGAACCGGTCCGGGTCGGCCCGCAACTCCGGTGCGGCGGTCGTGGTGCTGGTCCTGCTGGGCGCCGTGGTCCTCGGGCTGGCCGCCCAGTACCTGGTCGAGATCTGCGAGATCCCCGGCGAGCAACGCCCGATCCGGCGTCGGGTACCCAAGTTGTCTCCACTGCGCAAGGCACGCCGTCGGGCGGCTGGGCTCGACCTGCCGGTCGAGGAGGTCCTCGCCGAGGTCGAGCAGGACGAGGAGGAGATCCCGGTCCGGGTCGCTGCGGTCCTGCGGTTGACCACGCCGGCGCCGCAGCCCGCACCGGCCGTCCTCGAGGAAGCGGAGGAGGAACGCGCCGCGCTGCCCCGCCTGCTCTGTGCCTGTTACGTGGCCGCCGCAGCGACCGTCGACGGCCCGTTGCCGGACTCGTCCACCACGGCGTTCCTGATCGGTTCGACCTCGCCGGGAGTGGCCGACGCCCAGATCGTCTCGGCCTGGGGCTCCGAGGTTCGCTGCCTGGTCGCGAACACCCTCGGCGGCGTGGTCGTGGCATTCGGGTCCGCGTTGCCGGAGCCGGGGTCCGACGCGCGGGCGGCGGTGACCGAGTGGATCGGTGCGGTGGACTCCGACCTGATCGTGCACCGCTGGTTCGCGGGTCGGGTGCACGCCGGGTTCGTGACCGAGCTGGACCGGTTGTGGGACCGACTCGACGACCAGATCCGCGTCCGGATGATCGCGGCCGGGCCGGAGGGGACGATTTGGCTGACCGGGCACGGAATCGGCGGCGGGTTGGCCCAGCTGGCAGCCGCGCGGGTCGCCGCCCGGTTCTTCCACCGGACCCTTAGGGTGCGCACCTTCGGTGCGGCCCGTAGCGGCGACGGCGACTTCGCCGCGGCCTACGAGAAGTTGGTCCCGGACAGCGTCCGGCTGGAGTTCGGCAACGACCTGGTCCCGCATCTGCCGCTTGGCTCGGACTTCGGCACCCGGCTGGGGAACCTCGAGTTCATCGAGCAGTTGGGCGTCTACCTGCACCGCGACTTCCACCCGGTCGGCGCGCTGCGCTACACGGCGCTGGACGGATCGGTCACCGGCGCGGACTCCGACCGGTTGCTGCTCAACCGGCACCGCGCGCTGGCCGGGATCATCACCACCGGCAACTTCGGGTCGCTGATCACCGACCACGATGGGCGTCCCGGTGGTGGCTACTTCCGCACCGTCGTGCTGCCGGCCGTGGCGCCGCCGTCCGACGACCCGGACGGTCCGGCCGACCCCGACGACCCGGGCGCGAGCTCCCGGCGTTGGCGGCGGTCGAAGCGGACTGCGCACCTGCGTTCAGTGCGGGCCGCCGGCGACTGACCCGGCTCGCGGGTGGCCCGGCCGGAGTACCGGGCCACCGGGAACCCCGCTCAGCAGGCTTTGTGACCTACCGTCACTTCACGACGAGCGTGACGTGGGTGGCGGAATGGCTCGGGTCGATCAGCCGGTAGGTGCCCGCGGACTTCGGCGCGATCAGCGCCCCGCTGCTCTCGGCCTTCATCACGCCGCTGGACAATTTGTCCTTGCCGTCGCTCAGGGCGTGGGCCACGGCGTCGGAGTTGGCGATCGCGATGTGCTCGCCGGGGCTGACCGTCAGGCTCGCCGGGGAGACCACGTTGTCCTTGATGGTCAGATCCGCACTCGCCGGCGACGCGGTCGCGGTCGGGTTGGCCGGGTCGACCGCGGCGCTGTTGCCGTCGGTGGCGGCGGAGTCCGGTGCGTTCTCCTCGCCCGACCCGGTCGAGGCCGAGCCACCTGCGGCCGGGGCGGTGCCCGCGGTGTTCGCGGCCGGGGCGCTGTTGCTGCCGGCCGGGGCCGTCGCCGAATTCCCGGTGGAGGCGGCGCAGGCGGCCAGGGCTGCGGCGAGCACGAAGAGTTCGACTCCGGCGGCTATGTGCCGGGCGGTGATCTCTCGGCGGGTCATTACGCATCCCCTCTCGGTTACCGACCTCACGGTCACGGTGGCCGTCGGCGGCACCGACGGCGTTGTCGAAAGGTGATCGAAGCCGGACTTTCGTCATCTGGATAGCTTTTCGCGTACATGCCCAGGGTCTTCACAGCCGCGCTTGCCGTCCGCTCACGGCACGTCCGGACATCCGGGGACATTCCGATCCGGCGGAAAATGCCCCCTGCCAACAAATGTTGTTCACACGAGCGGACCGCCATATTCGATCCACCCCGGGCGGCAGTGTGGCCGACCGGGCGCCCGGCGCCGAGGGGCCGCCGGGTCCGAGCCGGTGACGGTTGCGGCTGTCGGGGCCGCATCCGTCACTGACGCGCTCGGGACATCGCCGGCACGCTCCGCCATTCCCCCCGGGACGCCCGTCCCAGGCGGAGCACCGGCGATGCCGGCGCCCACGGCGCATTCCTGCCGCCGCGCCGCTAGGTTCTGTCGCGTGGTCGACCCCCCACCGCACCCGGCACCGCCGGGTCCGGGCGAGATCCTGTGCGAGTGGGGCCGGATCGGCTGCATCGGATTCGGCGGCCCACCGACCCACATTCGCCTGCTGCGTCGGCTCTGCGTCGAGCAGCGTGGCTGGTTGTCCGCGGCGGAGTTCGAGGACGCCGTCGCGGCGTGCAACCTCCTGCCGGGGCCGGCGTCGACTCAATTGGCGATCTTCTGCGCGGGTCGAGTGGCCGGTCGCCGCGGCGCGCTGCTGGGCGGTGCCGCGTTCATCGTGCCCGGCCTGGTGGTGATCCTCGCGGCGGCCGCGCTGTTCCTGGCTGACGCACCACCGCGGGCCGTGCTCGCCGCCGGCGCGGGTGCCGGGGCGGCCGTGGCCGGGGTCGCGCTGCAGGCCGGGGCGAGCCTCCTGCCGGCGAGTTGGCGTCGCGCCCGGGAGCCGTCCGGAGCTGGGCGGCTGCGCTGGATCGCTTACCTGCTCGCGGGTCTGACGGCCGCGGCGGCGGTCGGGCCGTGGTTGGTGCTGGTCCTGCTGGCCTGCGGACTGCTCGAGATCACGCTCCGGTCGCCCGGCCGGCTTGCGGTTCTGCCGTTCGGCTGGGCGTTGTCCGGCCTGGCGACGAAGGGCACCTGGTCGGCGTTGGTCTGGATGGCGCTGAAGGTCGGGGCGTTGTCCTACGGCGGAGGATTCGTGATCGTGCCGTTGATGCGTGCCGACGCGGTGGGCAGGCACCACTGGCTCAGCGGGGCGCGGTTCCTCAACGCGGTAGCCCTCGGGCAGATCACGCCGGGCCCGGTGGTCCAGACGGTCGCGGTGATCGGCTACGGCGCTGCCGGGGTGGCCGGCGGCGTGTTCGCCGCGCTCATGGCCTTCGCGCCGTCGTTCGTCTTCGTGCTGCTCGGCGGTCCTCGATTCGCCGCCCTGCGTGGCAATCTGCGGGCCCGCGCGTTCCTGGACGGCGCCGGTCCGGCCGCGATCGGGGCGATTCTCGGCTCGGCCGTCCCGCTCGCACGGGCGCTGCGGGAGCCGTGGCAGGGCGTTGTGCTCGCGGCTGCGGTGGTGCTCCTGTTCGGCTTACGGCGCGGGGTCGTTCCGACGTTGTTGGTCGCCGCGGCCGCGGGGGTGCTGCTGGTCGAGTCCGGCTTGGCGCTGCCGCACTGAGGCCGCGCTCAGCCGGCCGCGGGCAGGATGCGGCGCAACTCGCGGACGGCCTCGGCCGGCGAGTCGGTCAGCACGCCGCCGGACTCGGCGATGAACCACTCGATCTGCAGGTTGACCGTCGAGGCCGCGTTGTCGCCGGAGCAGCGGGAGTCTGTGCGAAAGCCCACCACCGGGCGGCGCAGCGCGGCCGCGTATCCGATCTCGGCAGCGGTGCCGCTGTCGACGTCGGGGCCGTCCAGGTCGGCCAGCACGCCGGTGCACTGCCGGATCATCTCGGCGTTGCGGCGGCCGATGCTCAGGTTCAGCTCGCGCAGCGCGGCGAGGTGCTCCGCGGAGCTCGCCGCGCTGGGTGGTCCGCCGATCGGGCCCTGGTCGGCCCACGGGTCCAGCACCTCGAAACCCGCGTTGCGCACTGCCGGCACGACCACCTCGCGGTGGTGGATCCGCCCCGCCTCGGTGAACCCCGCCGGACCCGCCAGGTAGATCGACACCGCGCCCCTCCCTCTGCCGTACCGACTCACGGAGAGTACCTGACGGGCCGTCAGGAACAGCCGGCCATCGGCTGCTGAACAGCTTGGTGACGCCCGAGGCGCAACACGCCACTTCGGGCGTCACGCCTGTCCCGGCCTTGTTCTGGAGCCGTCCGAGTGGATCAGTGCACGGCGTGCATGAAGCGACCCCGGCACCGTCTCCGGTGCCGGGGCCGATTCCCCAGGGATCCGCCTGCCGTGGGCGGAGGGCGCTACTTGACCAACGCCGCCTTCAGCGAGTCGATGGCGCCGGCGACGGATTCGATGTGGCCGTTCAGGTCGGCGGTGACCGCGGCGGCCGGGAGGGCACCAGCGGTGATCTTCGACAGGAACTCACCCGAGGCGGTCGCGTAACCCTGCAGGGCAGCGAGCGCCTTGCTCTTCAGCGCGGAGTCGTTGGTCGCGTCGGCCTTGGCGTAGTCGACGAAGTCGCCGATGTGGCTGCGCCACGACTGCAGGAACAGCCCGCCGTTCTTCTTCCCGGCAACCGAGGCGACGGCGTTGGAGATCTCGACGGAGTTCGCGTCGACGGTGGCCGCGGCAGCCTTGAAAGCGTTGCCGGTCAGGCCGCCCTTGTCGGTGTAGGCGATGAAGACCGCGACACCGGCGGTGTAAACGTGGTCGACGAGCATGCGGGTCAGGTCGGCGCGCAGGCCGGAGGCCTTGTCGTTGGAGTTGCCGGACATCTTGGTGGCCTTGGCGACGCCGGCTGCGATGACCTGCGCCGACATCTCCATGTGGTCGGCGGCCTTCTTCAGGTCGGCGAACACGGTGGGCTTGCCGGCGGCCAGGTCGTCCACGGCCTGCTTGGTGGTGAGGATGTGCTCGAGGGTGTCCTTCTCGATGGCCTTGGCGTTCAGCACGCCGCCGGTGACCTTGTTGAAGTAAGCGCCGACGGCGGTGGCGTAGCCCTTGAGGGACGCGACGGCCGCGGCCTGGCCCTTGGCGTCGTGCTTCTTGGTGGCGACGGCGTAGTTGACGAAATCGCCGATGTGGGAGTCGAAAGCGGCCTTGAAGATCTTGCCCTGGTCGGCGCCGACTAGTCCGGTGACCGCGTCCTCGATCGCCTGGGCGTTGGCCAACACGGCGTTCTTGGCAGCCGTGAAGGCGGCCGAGTCGGCGCCTGCGTGGTAGGCCGTGGCAACTGCGACGCCGGTGATCCACACGTGGTCGGTGAACAGGTAGGTCAGGGCGGCGCGCAGGTTGGCGGCCTTGGAGTCGGCGTTGCCGGGGATCTTGGCGGCCTTGGCGATGCCGCCGGCCAGGACGTCCGCGCTCATCGACATGTGCTCGGCAGCGGTGCGGGTGTCGACGAACGGGTTGCCGGTGCCCTTGCCCATGAGGGCGGCGGAGGCGACGCGCGGCTGGGTTGCCGTCGGTGCGGCGGAGGTGGTGCTGGTGGTGCCGCAGGCAGCGAGGCCGGCGATCAGCATGGCGGCCACCGAGGACGTGGCGGCAAGGCGAGTGGGCATTCTCATCTGGAGGCTTCCTTCACGGGATGTGCGCAGGGCAGCGCAGGACAAAGGCGGGACGGGACGCGAAATTCGGCGCGGTCCGGTCACTGCCTACGTGGTCGGCGGATCTGGGAAAAACGCTCGAGAGGTGACCGGGGCGGTGCTGCTAAGTAGTTGCTCGCCGTCGGTTTCTGAGCCCTATTCGGCCGCTCCGCGGCCCCGGACAGGTCGGATTTGCGGGAATTTTCGGGCGACGTTCGCAATGCACCCGAACGGGTGTCGCGGCCGTCCGGATGTCCGTCAGGTCAGGTCGCGAGTCTCGAGCCAATGCCGGCTCAGCATCAGCAGCAGGGTCCCGGCGCTCACGAGCAGCCCGAGGTCCGGCCAGTTGACGTGTTGGGCGGCGGCGGTCGAGTTGTAGTAACCGAACGGGTTGAGGTGCCGGACGAATCCCACCGGGCTCCACAGCAGCGCGACCAGGTTGGCCGCGTACGACCCGGCGGCGACTCCGATGGCGACCGCGAGCGCCGTTCCCCGGGTCCGCGAGCGGGCCGAGGCGGCGAACGCCGCGGCGCCCAGGAAGTACAGCAGCGCGGCGAACTGCAGCCCCACCCGGACGGGGACGAGCGGTGAGACGCCGGACATCGCGCTGGACAACCGGGAGCCGAGCACGGCCCCGGCCACCAGGCACGCCAGCACCGCGCCCTGGGCGATCAGCCAACCCAGCAGGCGCGCCGCCAGGACCGTGCTGCGCGAGACCGGCGCGGTGTAGAGCATCTCGGCCCGCCCAGTCTCCACGTCGGTGGCCACCGCGGCGACTCCGCTGGAGACCGCCACCCCGATCATCAGGAACTCCACGATCGGGTGCGAGAAGCAGTAGCCGAGCCAACCGGACGCGGTGTAGATGTCGGCGGTGGGGGAGCCGGACAACGCGGCGATGATCTTCTGGAACGAGCCGCTGGCACCGAACGCCCGCATCACGCCCTGCGCGCCGCCGAAAGCGGTGTAGGTACTGGCGAAAGCGATGAGCACCACGAAGCAGCCGATGCCGATGGCGGCCAGGCTGCGTCGGCGAGCCCGCAGGTCCGCGAGCATCAGCGCGATCACGTCGCGTCCCCGGCGTAGAGGTCGAGGAAGACGTCCTCCAGTGACGCGGGAACCACCGTCAGGTCCACCAGGCCGGGCTCACCGTCCAGCAGCGCGCGCAGGATGTCCGTCCGGTGGGCCGGGATGCGGCCCCGCACGACGCAACCGTCCACCTGCACCGCGGTCAACGCACCGAGCACCCGCCGCGGCGGGGCCGAGTAGGTCAGGGTGACCTCGCGTGAGGCCTGACGTTGCAGCTGCTCGATCCCCGCGACCTGCAGCAGCCGACCCGCCCGCATCAGGATCACGCTCTCGCAGATGTCCTCGACCTCGGTGAGCACGTGCGAGGACAGCAGCACCGTGCGCCCGGAGCGGGCGACCGAACGGACCACCGCGCAGAACTCCCGGTGGGCCAGCGGGTCGAGGCGGTTGGCCGGTTCGTCGAGCACGACCAACTCCGGCCGGTGCTGCAGCGCGGCGACGATCGCCAGCTTCTGCCGCATGCCCGACGAGTACGCCCGCACCGGCAGGTCCAGATCCCGTGGCGGCAGGGACAAGGCGTCGGCGACCTCCGCGCGATCCGGCGCCGCTGCCCCGCGCAGATCGGCCAACAGGTCCAGGTTCTCCCGACCGGTGAGCCCGGCGACGAACACCGGATCGGCGGGCATGTAGCCCAGCACGGTCCGGGCGGCGGGCAGTCGGGCGTCGCGGCCGAACAGCTCGACCCGTCCGGCACTCGGCCGGATCAGCCCGCCGATCATCCGCAGGGTTGTGGTCTTCCCGGCACCGTTCGGGCCGAGGAACCCGGTTACGGCTCCCGGTTGCAGCGCGAAGGAGATGTCCGCGACGGCGGTCCGCGTGCCGAAGGTCTTCGTCACGCCGGAGAGCTCGACCGGAGCGGTGCCCGGCGGACGGGCGATGTCCACGACTTCGATCATGGAACACGGCTCGCGTTCTGCGGACCTGACTCCGGTCAAGTCCCGGTCAGGCGGACCGGGTCTCGGCTGCCGCCGTCTCGATACCGATGACCGGACACAGGGCGACCGCGTTGCCGGTCGCTGCCAGGAGTTGCTCGGCCGCGGTCAGCAGTGCCGACAGCTCCGGGCGGACCAACCCGAACCACGACGCGCGTCCCTGCGCCCGGGACCGGACCAGCCCGCAGTCGGCCAGGCACGACAGATGCGCGGAGACGGTCGACTGGGCCAGGTCGAGGGCACGCACCAGATCGACGACGCGACGTTCCCCGCGGGCCAACTCGTGGACGATCGCCAACCGCCGCGGGTCGCCGAGGCTGCGGAACAGCGCGACCGCCGGGCCCAGGTCCAGATCACAACCAGGATCGTGCGACGGCATCGTCATTCAGCGATACTAGTGGCGGCCACCAATGACCGGCGGCATCCCGGAAGGACCCTGATGAGCGGCGAGGACCACGGGCACACCCCGATGCCGGTCCACCCGTTGCCACCGGGCTGCGACCACGACCGGCCCGACGCGATCGGACACGCCGGACACGCCCACGGCAGTCCCGGCCGTCACGGACACGGCCACGGCGTCAGCGCCGACGGCGACCGCCGCTACCTCTGGATCACCCTCGGGCTGCTGATCGCGTTCATGGCCTTCGAGGTCGTCGTCGCGGTGTTCGTGCGGTCACTGGCCCTGCTGTCCGACGCCGGGCACATGTTCACCGACGTCGGGGCGATCGGCGCCTCGCTGTGGGCGCTGCGCCTGTCCGCCCGCCCGGCGCAGGGCTCGTGGACGTTCGGTTGGAAGCGGGCCGAGATCCTCTCCGCCGCCGGCAACGGCATCACGCTGCTGGTCATCAGCGCGTTGATCAGCGTCGAGGCGGTGCGTCGCCTGGTGCACCCGGAGTCGGTGTCCGGCGGTGCGGTCCTGGTGGTCGCTCTGGTCGGAGTGGTGGTCAACCTGTTCGCGACGGTGACCCTGGCGCGTGCCAACCGGGCCTCGTTGAACGTCGAGGGCGCGTTCCAGCACATCGTCACCGACCTCTACGCGTTCATCGGCACCATGATCGCCGGCATCGTCATCCTGACCACCGGATTCCGCCGTGCGGACTCCATCGCCTCGTTGGTCGTCGTCGCCTTGATGATCAAGGCCGCGGTCGGGCTGTTGCGCGAATCCGGGCGGGTGCTCCTCGAGGCGGCACCCGCCGGGACCGACCTCGATCACATCCGCGCCCACCTGCTCGCCGTCGACCACGTCCGCGACGTTCACGACCTTCACGTGTGGACGTTGACCAGCGACCTGCCCACGCTGTCCGCGCACATCGTGCTCGACGACGGCTGCTTCCACGACGGCCACGCCCCGCAGATGCTCGATCAACTACAGGCCTGCCTCGGCGGCCACTTCGACGTCGAGCACTCCACCTTCCAACTCGAACCGGCCGGACACGCCCTCCACGAAGCCGGAACCCATCACTGAGGGGCCGCGGCCGGGGCCGGGCCGCTCCGGTGCGCCACTGGTGGGCAAGGTTGGAACGGGGGTGACGAGGCCGGCCGCGAGAATGCTCCACCGGTTTCAACTCTGCCCACGGTTGTCGTCGAGACCGAACTGGCAGAGGCCCTTCCGGTACGCCCGGAAGGGCCTCTGACTTGGGTCGGGGTGGCGGGATTCGAACCCACGACCTCTTCGTCCCGAACGAAGCGCGCTACCAAGCTGCGCTACACCCCGAATATTAAGTTTTTAGTTGCATTGCCGGACAACCGGAGAGGCTCCCCCCGCGCCGCCGGGCGAGTGTATCGGGGGCGACGTCGGGGCGAGTAATCGGTTCTCGTCAGCGTGTCGGGCCGGCCTCAGGGGGCGACGGCGGTCAGCGTGAGCAGCGTCGCCTCCGGGCGGCAGCACAGCCGGACCGGGGTGTACGGGGAGGTGCCCAGGCCGCCGGAGACGTGCAGCCACGGTGAGCCGGGCAGCCGCCAGTCCGGGTAGCGGGTCAGGCCGCGGGCGCGGCCGCGGGGCAGGTCGCAGTTGGTCACCAGCGCCCCGAAACCGGGCACCCGCAGCTGCCCACCGTGGGTGTGGCCGGCCAGGATCAGCTGGTGCCCGTCGGCGGCCATCGGATCCAGGACCCGCAGGTAGGGCGCGTGCAGCACCCCGATCGAGAGGTCGGCGGCGGGGTCTGCCGCACCGGCGACCGAGTCGTAACGGTCGCGGCGCACGTGCGGGTCGTCGACGCCGACGAGGTCGAGCACCCGGCCGTCGAGCTTGATCCGCGTCCGGGCGTTGCCGAGGTACTCCCAGCCCCGGTCGGTCAGGGAGTCGCGCAGCTCACCGGCGGGAAGGTCCATCGGCCGCGGCATGTGCTTGCCGTTCCGCTCCCACAAGTACTTCGCCGGGTTGCCGAGCCGCGGCGACCAGTAGTCGTTGGATCCGAACACGAACGCGCCCGGCCGCTCCAGCAGCGGCTCCAGTGCCTGCAGCAGGTGGGGTACGGACTCCAGGTGCGCGAGGTTGTCGCCGGTGTCGACGACGAGGTCGGGCTCGAGGGCCGCCAGCCCGCGGATCCAGTCCCTCTTGCGCTGCTGCCCCGGGGTCAGGTGGATGTCCGAGATGTGCAGCACCCGAAGCGGACGCTGCCCGGCCGGCAGCACCGGTACGGTCACCCGGCGCAGCGTGTAGGCGCGCACCTCGTACCCGGCGCCGTAGGCCAGGACGGCGGTGCCCAGGGCGACCAGACCACCGGCGACCTGCGCGGTCGCGCGACCGGAACCCGACGTGCTCATTGCTGGATTATCCCTCCGGACGGCAATACCGGTCGACCCGATGAGAACGGCGCCGCCCCGATGAGGGCGGCGCCGCTTCGCGGTGGGTCGAAGGTCTACTTGCAGGACG